>JANNDD010000492.1:0-11560 GCA_031387365.1 Armatimonas sp.
CCGCTTCGAGGGGTTACGAAAAACCAGTGTCTGGGTAACTTGTGCCAGTGGCCCCGCGACCGTGATCTGAATATCCGCATGCTCCAGCCGCACCGGCGCGTCTTTTTCCTCATCGCTCACGATCAGTTGCAGAGGCGGAAAGTTTCGTTCCTGCGGCGTGGCAGCGGCACGGAGAACAGAGTCTGTTTTGGCGGAAGCCGTCCGCAGAGGCGTACGGGGGGTACAGGCCACGAGGGCACAGAGGGACAGAGCAAGGGCAGTGAGTCTCATGATTTAATCTCCGGCTGTTTGGTGCATTCTAATGGTAAAAAGGTTCACAAGCTATGATCTGAATCACAGAAAAAATACGATAGGATGAAGATGTTATGAGTGAGTTTTTTCCAGCCCATCAGACAGTGCACTTCTGCCCCCACTGTGGTGCCCCGAGCACACCGTCGTCGGAGCGTTACTTTGAGTGCGCCGTGTGTCGCTACCGCCTGCATTTTAATAACACGGTCGCCGTTGCCGTTCTGGCGGTCAACTCCAAGGGCGAGCTGCTCTTTATTCGCCGGGCACGCGATCCAGGTAAGGGGAAGCTGGCCCTGCCGGGGGGTTTTGTGGATGCGGGCGAGACGGCGGAAGACGCGACCCGCCGCGAGGTGATGGAGGAGCTGGGTGTGGAAGTGAGCGCTCTAAGCTTTCTGTGCACCTCTCCGAACGTCTATCCCTACCGTGGGATTATCTACACCGTCTGTGATCTCTTCTTTGTGGCGGAGCTGGCGGAGCAGAGCTTTACCCTCGCGCCGCGCGAAGTGGAAAGCACGATCTGGCTAGCCCCCCAAGCCATAGACTTAGATGAGATTGCGTTTTCTTCCATGCGGGCGGCCCTCACACTCTACCGGGAAACTCTTTAGTATGGATGAAGGTTTCGAAGTTCGCGGCGAGTTTATCACCCTCGGCCAGCTCTTAAAAGTCCTGGGAATCGCGATGACAGGGGGGGAAGCGAAGCTCCAGCTTGAGGAGGGAGAGTTCCAGGTCAACGCGGAGCCAGAGACACGGCGCGGGCGTAAGCTACGCCCCGGCGACACGGTCACTTTCCCCGATGGCAGTACTCTAGCGCTTGCCCCACCAGCGAATGCCCAGGGCAGCGATGAGGCTCCCAGCGACACACATCACCAGCAGGGTGAGCAGGCTGCGGACAAGGCTGGCCAGGGGAGCCACCACCCCACGAACCACCAGATCTCCCGCCGTATTGTCCGGCGCAGGCGTCGCCCCGGGTAGTGGCTTGGGAGTTGGTGTAGGAGCCGGGAGGGGTACGGACTGCGCTTCAAGAAGCTGCTTAGCGGAAAAAAAGACCCAGACCACCATCCCAATCCCGACCAGAATCACGACCAATGCCAGAAGGCGTGTAGCCAGATGATTATCTTGGGGGCTGTTTTTGAGGGTTGGTGTCGCCATTGCTCCGGTAATTCTAGCCGATAAACTTCGTAATGTCCACGGCACGCATTCCCGCACGCCGCGCTGCCTCGATCCCCGCCGGACCATCCTCGTAGACGATACAGTTTTCGGGGGCGACTCCCAGGGTCTTTGCCGCCAGAAGCATGCCCTCAGGATCGGGCTTTCCCTTGGTCACCTCGCCTGAGCCTACCACAATTTCGAAGCACTCACGAATGCCCAAAATGTCCAGGGTTTCGTCAACGAGTACCTTCATGCCGCCCGAAACCACTGCCATCGGCACAGTGCCATGGAAGCGCCGTAGCTCCGCCAGAACCGGCTCGATAGGCGTGAGCTGGGGAATGAGCTTCTGGTAGGTCATCTCTTTTTCATGGGTGAGCTCTGCCAGCGCCAGCGTGACTCCGTGTTGAATTGCGAGGCGCTCCAGAATCTCATAGGCAGGTGCGCCTGCCCAGGCGTAGAACTGCTCCTCGGTAAAGAGCGTCGGATGCCCCACGCGATCCAGGGTCGCCCGCCACGCCTGGTAGTGCAGTGGCATCGTGTCCGCGAGGGTTCCGTCGCAGTCGAAGATCAGGCCCCCCGGGGTGAAAGGGAGCGGCATCGAAATCAAATGATCTAGCACGCTCCCATCGTATCACGCCGCTCCTAGTCCAGAGTTAGATGAGGCCGAAGCTGCGCTAGCTTCTTCTCCCCAATCCCCTTCACTTCCATGAGCTGCGAAAGCTCGGCGAACTTGCCCTGCTCGGTGCGGTACGTCACAATGCGCTCCGCAATGGCAGGCCCGATCCCGGGGAGGCTCTCCAGTTCTTTCGCCGTCGCTTTATTCAGCGAGACCGGAACGACAGCAGCCTTCTCCGACTTTTTTGCCTCCGTCTTCTTTTTGGGCATCGCGGGAGCGGCCTTGGAAGTAGCAGGCTTGGTGGATTTCTCCTGAGCAAAGCTCGGGCAGATCAGGCTCGTTAGAGCAGCGATACAGACAGCAATTTTCGTGAACGTCGTAAACATAGTTTTGGTTTCCTCTTGATTTGCGGAAGTCTCTCCTCCGCTTCACCCCTATAACGGGTGGGAAACCCCGAAGCTTATAAAATCACGAAATTATTTTTTCGAAAGCCGCCAGAGCCGCCACAGTAATCCCCCCAGCCAGAGAAGCGCAGGAAAAACCAAGCTGCGCTGCATCAGGCCCGTCCACCAGCGCCCGTGCCAGCCGATACGGTGCAGATAGAGCGAAGCCCCCATAATCCCCCCGAGCGCCAGGAGACCGCAGAACAGCGCAAGGCGGCTCAGAAAGCGCTCCCGGCGCAGGCAAAACGACGCAATCGCTAGAAAGATCGGGGCGAAGACCAAGGTGGAGAGGGGGTTGTGAATGCGCCCAATCAGCGTGCAGGGCTCGATTCGTGTCGGGCGGCCACAGGTGAGGTCATCGGTCGTGAGATCGGCAAGATCCGTGGGAAAGAAGCCCAGAAGCAGCAGCGACACCCCCGCAATGGTAAGAAACACACTCTCCCGCTTCAGATTGTGTTTGAAGAGTGCCCGGGCCGCCGCGAGCGCCCCCAGCCCTAGGAGAAAAAAACAGGAAGTCATTAGGGGGCTATAATCGGAGCGCACCAGCTCGCTCAAGAAATTCCAGGGGTGGTACGGGTAGGTCGCACCGGTTGTGGCATGAAGGCGTGGCGACGGCAGCACGTGCAGAACCACGAGATCCGCTCCCGCCAGCGCAATGCTCACAGCTCCCATTTGTACAGATTTTCTCGCCATCTTTTTCCACCCTCTAGGACGGATCGCAGACCACGCCCAGCCAGCTCTTGCCTTGGGCCACAATGATCAAAGTCGCCTCCGTCCCCTTACTATTGGCCTTCAGGCCGAGCTCTTGATGCACGGCATCCGGTTCCTTGGGGTAGCGCCGCTTCTTGACCACCAGCTTCGCAATCCCTTGCTCCCGTAGCCAGCGGCCCAGTGTTCGCTCACGGTAGGGCAGCGCGACACGGACACGGTAGGTGCGCACCCCGGAACAAAGCACAGCATCGTCCGCCGTCAGGTAGGCATCATCGGGCGAGAGCAGTGCGGCGTGGGTGCGCTCCGCCAAGGCTCCCAGTGCCCCAGCCCGTAGAACCGCGGGGTCAGGATCCAGCAGAAACGCACCAAGCTGCGGAGCGAGTGGCGGGGGCTCACTCTCTGCTTCGTAGCGCTCTCGACCAGGGAGCAGCAGTGCCTGCGGAGGGCCACTCTGAGCACCCAGTACCACACAAGCCTCCTTACACGTGCGGTCCTCGGAGAGAAACGTGAGCTGCCCTCCTAGCGCTTCTAAAGTCGCATCCGGCAGAGCGGGTGAGAGCTTTGCGACCACCACCTGGCTTTTCGCCTGGAGCTCACTCAGAAAGCTCAGAGGCGGCTGGTAGCGCTCGGCATCGCGTGAAAAGCGTGTCGCGCCGTCGCGGCGGGCGGGATCAAAGAAAACACCGTCCCAGTGGGCCTCGGGCATAAAGCTTGTGGCATCGGTGCAGTGGAGAGTGATGCGCTCCCCCACTCCGTAAATATCCGCATTGGCGCGGGCAAACACGAGCCGGGCGGGATCGGTATCCAGTGCCACCACGCGCATGCCCGCTTCGGCCAGGGCTAGGCTATCTCGTCCGATCCCACAGCAGGCATCCAGAACTGTCTCACAGCCCACAAAACAGCCCGCATGAAACGCCGCGACCCCCTCGGAGCTCGCCTGCGCCAGAGAGTCCGCCGTTAGAAAAAGCTGCTCCGCCCGCTTCCAGCCACGCTTTCGTGCACGCTCACGCCCCTCCAGAACCGCCAGAGCCCCCGCGCGCTGCTCCGGCTCCAGTCCGCGCTGCTTGCTCAGTGCTGCCACGCCCCGTGCGAGAAGTGCCGCGCCCGGCTCCGACACTAGGAAACGTGCCGTCGCCTCGGTCATGAGCCGCCCACGAGTGCCTTCGCTTCATCGGTGACCACTTTAGGAACCATAAGCTGAATCTGCTTCAAGGCAGCATCTGGCGTCCGCGCCCAGCTTGCCAGCAGGAATTCAAGGCTGGTGAGCACCACTTTGGCCTCGGGAGTGCCCTCGGGTCGCGATTTATTGTAGCTCTCCAGAACCGGAGCCAGGTCAGCACGGGAGAAGAAGACGGGAATGATCGTGATCCCGTTCTGCGTGAGATTGAGTAGTCGCTTGCCCGACAGCTCCGCCATGAATAGAGGCACACCACCGCCCGTCTCGGGCTTCCCCTGCTGCTTTAGAAATGCCTTCGCCTGCTCCACCTCGGCGAGATCCGGAATAAAGGCAAGGGTCATCTTATTCTCCGATTTCTGTGCCTTCTGCCAGAGTTCCCCAAGCGCCACTGCCTTGATACGCAGGCTCACTCCCAGCGCGGGGTTCTGTTTTGTGAGCTTCTCCAGAAACTCGGCAGCGCCGCTCTTGCGCAAAAACACCCCCACCGTGGGCATGCCTTTGCCATCTGGTGGGTTCGCCGTGAGTGCGGCTCCGCTCTCGTTGGCCAAAATAAAGCCCGGCACGGGGGCTAGCTTTGCCGCGATCTGTGGTGCCGTGAGCACTCCCGGCAGCTTGAGGTTGGAGAGCACCTGTGGGGGTGGCGGGGGGAGAGGAGGGGACGGGGGTAGATACATTGACTTGACTCCTGATAGCTCCTAAAAACAAAACACCCCCACCGAGGCTTGGTAGCTGGCGGGGGCGTGGCTGTAGCGGCTAAGCAGCCTGGTAGTAGATTATGGCGCGCTTGAGCAGGGTGATCTCCGCACCCTCTGTTGTTAGGACATGGATAGAGGATTCATCGAACCACTTCACCTGCCCATTGAGGGTCTGCCCATTTATCAACAGAAATGCCAGAATCGTGTGCTCATCCCGCAACCGAATCATCGCTGCGGAGCTTAGCTGAATCGTGGGCATACGGTCCCGGCTGGGGCCAAAATCCATAGGTTAGTCCTCGCTCTTCTTAGCAGCGCGGACAGGCTTTGCCGTCTTCGCTTCAGAGACACTTCCCACTGTCGTCTTAGTACGTGCCTTGTAGGCTTCTTCCTTACGCTTCCACATCTGGCGCAATTCTTTTGCTCGAACTCGCATCGTTATTTCCTCCTTACACTCAGGATACCGAAAATGCAGTCTATTCTACCGCAACTTGCTTCGCCACGATTCCTTTTAGAATTTTGAGGATCTGCCCGGCTTCCGAGCGCTCGGCGTACTCGGGGGAGAGCATGACCCGCAGTGTGGTCGGTGCGCCCGCGCTCAGCACGATCTCAGCGCGCACAAAAGTCCAGATATCGGCGACGGTGTAGGCACCAAACGCCTCCGTTTTCTGGTTGATCGTCGCCGCCACCAGAAGCTGACCGAAGAGTTGTGGCTGTGGGTTCTTGCCTTCAAAGCCACGCTTGGCCTCCATCACCACTAAGTAAGGAGCCTCTGCGGCTCCCAGTGGCCCCGCCGCCAGTGTCCCATCTACCACTCCCTCTAGTGCAAAAGTCTCCCACTGCGCCCCCATGCTGACCTCAGACCAAGCAATGATCCGGCTCGTCTCCGCAAGCATCAGTAGTGGGTAGATGGCTCTTGCCCAGAGGGTTGCTTCGTTCAGAGGCATGATCGGTAGCCGCCGTAGCCGCTCCTGCAATACCTGAGTCTCTGCAATCTCTTTCTCGGTCAGAGGCTCGGCAAGCGCCTCCCAGAACGCACGATCTTGCTCCTGCTCCTCAAATTGAGTCAGGCGTGCCAGAGTCGCCAGCGTAAGGTCTGGAAAACTCAGTGGTTTCATGGCTGTATTCTACAGCCAAAATCTACGCTTTCACGTCGAGCTTCTCCAGAAGCTGGGGCCGCTCCCGTAGCGCGATCCGAGCGAACTTGAGGTACTGCGCCGCCCAGCGCTCTAACGTGGCGAGCGCCTCGCTCTGCTGCGGTGTGAGTTCCTGTGCTCCGCCCTTGGCCCCTTCCTGTGCACTGTCCGCCGCCTTGAGCGCCGTGAGCTTGGCACGCTCGCTCGCTCGCTTGGCTTCTGTGTAGCCGTGCGCCGCCAGGGCGGTTTTCACATCGTCGGGGCCGTTGGTTGCACCGTCGAAGAGGGCATCGGCAGCGCGGAGAAACGCGGTGAGGCTACGCGGAGCATTGCCGGTCAGCCCGAGCGCCGTGCGTCCGTGTGAGCCTGCGGGAAACAGCGCCCGCCCGGCAGCGGCGAGGTCGGCGTAGGCACGGCGTGCGACCCGCTCGGTCTCTAGGAACTCCTCCGTGCTCTGCTTCTGTACGGCGCGGCTGAGCTGTGTCTGCCCGAGTTGGCTCTGCGCTGCCACAAGCAACGTGCGCCCTTCGGTTCGTTTTGTGGCGGTGTACCCGAAAGGCTCCACCAGCGCACTAATTTCCGGGTTGCTCTCGGTGCCATCTAGTAATAGCTCCGCACGGCGTAGCTTACTCGCTATGGTTCGTGACATCATCTTCCGCGTCTTCGGGGGTGTCGCCGGAATCCCCGGCGCTGTCTCTGTCGTCTCTGGCATACTCGTTTTCTCCTACAGTGGTGTTACGGAAGCTCAGGGAGCACTCGACGGAAGGTTTTGCACATTCAACGGAACCTTCTGCACACTCTCTCAAAGCCTCTGCATTTTCTTTGACACATGGTGATCTGAAGAGGTTGCAACCTCTCCCCCAAGCCCCTCTCCCGGGCGTTCGTACCTCACTGGGAAAGGGGAGCCTGAGGGGATTAGGGGGTATAGTCGCTTGGTGCTTCTCTTGCTACTACCGTGTCGTAGAGGCCGTAGTGGGTTAGGCCCTTGTGGCTTTCGATTCCGGTGTAGCGCAGGGAGGCGTCTTCGTAGCGACGGAAGGCGAATACTGCCTGGTTCATCTGCTCGGTGTTGAAGACCTTCAGGCTCACCAGGAGGTGGAAGTCTTTGACGGTTAGGCCGGTGACGGTGAGAAACAGGTCCGGTTCGAGCTTGGTAATGACATCCTGGAGGGTGTTCTCTCGAAAGTCGGTGAGGTACATGAACGCGGGAATACGAGTGGCAAATTTAATCAGTTTCTCTTGAATCTGCTTACACTTGGATTTGTAGTCTCTCTCTTCGTCGGTCAGCTCTTTCTTTTCTTTTGCCGATAGCTCGCCGTTCTTTGCCTTGCCCTTGAGCTCCTTGACCTTCTCGCTCTTGTTGATGATGGTTTCGATGATGTTGTCACCCAGCGAGCGCCAGCCTTCGATGCGCTCCACGGCGGCCAGTGCCTCGGGGTTATCCAAGATGCGGCGCAGGGTGTCGTTGTCTACGTTTACCAGCAGGGCACTCTCCCATTTGCGCGCCAAGAGCGTGGCCGACGTGCCTGCCATCGCAATATCGAGGATGCCGCCCGCGTCTATCTGGGTCATGTTCGCGCCGTCGTAGGCTAGCACGGGCAGGAACGACACAAGGTCTCTGACCGCGTTCTCCGGGTTCGGCTCACCGGGCGAGAGGCCGATTCCGTACTCGGAGAGCTGGCGCAGGGCGCGGGTGGGCGCGAAGTCGAAGACAAAACAAACCGGCTTGAGGATTTCTTCTTCGCCGGGGTTATCGCCATTGGGGTTCTTGATGGACCACGGCGACTGCACGCGAAACGCCGCTTGGAAGTAGGTCTCGGGCGACTTGAGGTTGCGGAGCATGAGAATGGACGACCACTGCGACACGGTGACTCCCGTGGTGAGCTTGCCGCAGGAGAGCGTGATGGTCTTGGTCTCAAAGCCGCTCCCAATCGCCTTGCGTACCGGCGGCAGTGCCTCCAGCCCGATCCCCGCCGCCGTTCCCGCCGCGACAATCACGGTGTAATCACGCCAGAACGTGTTGTGCTTCTCCGCCAAGAGATTCGCCATGGCGTGGCACGCGGCGACATTGGGCAGGAACCAGAAGGCGTGCTGCAGGTAGGGAAGCAGGCGGATGTCGGAGTAGGGGAACGGGGGCCGGGTTCCGGTCTTGAGGTGCTCCAGTGCCAGGGGAGCGTAGCCGCCACGAATGATCTCCAGCCACTTCTGCACGTCGCTTTTGTGTTTGAACTGTGCGTGCCCTCCCGTGCCGGAAGCCTCGAAGAAGGTGTTGAGGTCGAACTCGTCGAACTCGCCCGCGCTGGCGACTGCCAATAATTCATCGGGCATCTGGTAGGTGAGTAGGCGTAGCTGTGGCAGGGCACCGTAGGGGTTGCGCTGGCCGGGATGCGCTTGCTCAAACTCTTCTTTGGCGCGTTGCTCATCGGTGTAGGTCCAGTTGAAGATCTGCTCCTCGATAAACTCACCGCTCGCCAGCGCCCGGAACGGCGTGCCGGAGAGATAGAGATACGCCTTCGTGGTGATGGGCAGAAAGTCGGTGTCGTCGCCCGCGAACACGGAGAGGTCTTCGTTGATGTCCTCCAGTCCGGCGGCGTACTCCAGCCGCGTCTCTTTCTTAGCGACACTCTCTTCCTCCCCCTCGAACAGCTCTTTTGCGGTATCGCGCCACGCACCGAAGTGGTACTCGTCGAAGACCACCAGGTCCCAGTTGATCGCGTGAATCCAGGTGTTGTTCGCCTTAATTTTCCCCGCCGCATCCCGCCCGAGCAGGTCTTGAAAAGAGCCAAAGTAGACCATAGGGTTTTCCCGGTCAATCTTCTCAATCGTCGTGGTATCGCTCCCGGAGGAGCGCGAGAGATACTGCCAGCCGTTGAAGTCGGTATGGTTCTCCAGGTCGGCCTGCCACGCATCTTCCACGGTGGGCTTGAACGTGACCACGAGCACGCGCCGTGCGTTCATCTTTTTGGCGAGCTGGTAGGTGGTGAAGGTCTTTCCAAAGCGCATCTTGGCGTTCCAGAGAAAGCGCGGTTCGGCGTCTTTGTTCTCTTTCCAGATCGAGCGGTAGTACGCGAGCGTCTTTTCCACGGCATCGGCTTGCTCCTGGCGCATAGGGAACGTCTCGTGGTGCGTGCCCAGAAATTTCTGCCCGGTGCGTAGCTCCGTCAGGACGTTCTGTACGTCCATAACCGTGCAGCGCATCCACTCCAGTGTGGTGTTCTCAAACCCCTTCTTCCCCAGCGCGGCGCGTACTTCGTGGTCGGAGAAGACACTGCCGTCGTCACGCTCGGCGGATTCGTCGAGTTCGATACGATAGTTCGTAATCGCCGCCGTCTTGAGCTGCTCCGCAATGCGCTGCTTCACGTTACGCGTCGTCTGCCCTACTTTGAGCTGTCCCTTGTGCGCCTCATCCGCGATGGAGTACGCATAGATACGCGGCCTGGCCTCAGGTTTGGGCGCAAGAATCTCGTCAATGGTTTGCTTATTCATCCCCGCGCTCCCCCCGTGCGATATGAGAATGCGAGGAGTTGAAAACCACTCGGAAACAAAACCATAAACCCGTCGAGCCTTTTTCACGAATGCTTTGCCGCCCAATGGAATTGGGCGTCTGTAATGGCGCAAGCGCCGCAAAGCCCGTTCCGGGCTGAGGAATAGAATCGGTAGCCCGGAACGGGCTTTGCAGCCGAAGGCTACCCAGACGCCTACTTTCAGTGGGCGGACAGAGGGAATCGGCGATTCGTGAAAAAGGCTCCGTCACGAGATTTGAGAATTTTTTCCTGCCGTGCAAGGATTCCCCACCCACCGGGTGGGGAATCGGGAATCGGTCTGGAAAAACAAGAGTTTCCTCAATAGACTTATTCATCGTCGTCCGAAGCTCCGCGTAAATCCATCGGGCGGACAACTTTCTCAATGAACTCGATTTCCTCAGCGGAGATGCCATATTTCGCGTAGAGGTCTTCGTCCGTCCACGGCTTCGTCCAATCCTGAGTTGGCACAAAAGTATAGACCTTGCGTGTAGTATCCTGGGATGGTTTGTGAAGAAGAATCAGAAAACGAGTCAATCGACAAGAGAGGTAAGATAGTGCGCTTTCTGCCTCATTTTTTGATTCAAGTGGACTAATACAGAGATAAGTCTCGGTAGAAATGCTACCCGGTTCTCCAACAAATGGAGTGCTGAGTATCTTATGTGGGTAACTATCCCTGTTACCTGTTCCCGGAGCAGCCCTGCCTATGTAAATCTTCCATTTGTCAATGAGATCAATTCCAGCCGTGATGCTGTTTTTTGCGACATACGCCGTTCCGCCATTTTGATAAATAAGAATATCATTGGCGCGTTTGGTCGGTTTACCTTTGAAGGTTGTATCTAGTCCGAAAGGCTTTCGAGAACTAACCAGTTGGTCGAAGCGTTTGTTTTCTGGCAATGCAAGCGATGTTGTTCCCCCGCTCTCCACAGCAACCACTTTTTTGAGGATTGATAAGCCTTCGTTGAAGCGAATAAATATATCCGCTCCCTCTTCAAGAAGCGGACGATTGGCTACGGAAACGGGCCAGTCCTTGAAATTAGTAGCGACGCGGCATTGTCCCGGATTGTCACGATCCCACAGAAAGTAACAAACGCCGCCCTTGAGACCCACTCCGGGGAAAACGTCCGAAGCACTGAGAAAGTCCTCAATGGAGCGAAGGCGATCATCGGCAAGCATAGATTCTCGGAACTCATCGAGTCCTTTGCCACCGGCGAACCATCGTGCTGGAATAATCATGGATAGATAGCGTGGTTCCAGTGCCTTCGCTTGCTCTACGAATAGCTGGTAGATCGGGGCAGCGCTGGTGCCGTAGCCGCCGTCGTTCAACTGGTACGGTGGGTTTCCAATCACAACATCGAACTGCATATTCTCTCCAAACAACTCGGCCACGCGAGTCTTGATAGTGTCGGTGTGGATAAAGGCATACGCATGGGTTTCGAGTCCTTCGCGCTCTTTATCGCCAAAGGTCGCTTTGGGCGCACCGCAATACTTGCACTTGTCACCAACCCACGTATGCTCCAGGCGCTCAAACCAGATATTGCCACTGTCGCTCGTGAAGCCCGTCTTGCCAATCGAGTTTGCTCCATTCGCGTGCTTCGAGCAGTACACGCTCCGCCGCGCCAGCAAGCTCGTGAGCTGCGTGATGCCGATGCCAAACACCTGCTTCGTCAGAATGTGATGGACGCGCGTCTCCAAGTCGGGAATCTCCGCTTCCAGCCCGTTCGTCAGGCGGCTCGTGATCTCGCGCAAAAATACCCCGGACTTCGTACACGGGTCCAAAAAGCGCACCGACTTTTCCGCCCAGAGATTCGCCCCGTCGTTATCTGT
>JANNDD010000521.1:0-3898 GCA_031387365.1 Armatimonas sp.
CATGATGTTGTTACGAGTGAACGCAACCATCTCCTTGGACATATCCGCATCGCGAATCGCGGATTCAGACGAGCGGATGTTCTCCTCGGAAACAGACAGCGAGTTTATCGTCTCCACCGAGCGTGCCAAGCTTGGTGCTACCCAGAAGTACACGCTTGAGACGACAGTGAACTCGCTGTCTGTTTCCGAGGAGAACATCCGCTCGTCTGAATCCGCGATTCGCGATGCGGATATGTCCAAGGAGATGGTTGCGTTCACTCGTAACAACATCATGATGCAGGCGGGTACGTCCATGCTGGCTCAGGCCAACCAGTCGTCCCAGTCTGTACTGTCTCTGCTACGTGGCTAAGCCATAGGCAACTAAAAATACCACGCGGGGAGCGTCTGCTTCCTCGCGTGGTTTTTAGGTTTTTGGGAGAACGCTAATGTCTATCGTATCCGTCGGTGACACTCTTGTCCTGGCTACTAAACGTGACTCTGCGCAGCCGGAGAATCGTGCACGGCTTGTTGAGCAGGCCACTAAGATTCGAGAGTGGCAGAGCCAGAACCAAGAGGAACTTGCAGCGCTGCATAAACACAGTCAGCAGCAAGGAATGGAAGTTCGTTTGCATATGATGTCGGAGAGTAACCAGATCGTCATCCGTTTTGTTGAGCCAACGTCTGGTAGGGTGGTGCGGGAATTTCCGTCAGAGGGCCTGTCGCAGGCTCTGGCCGAGCTCCAGCACAAGTTGACTCTCTCGGGCGGAAAATTACCTCTTGTGGATCAGCGCGTTTAGACCGAATAAAGTAAGGAGGCAAATGATGACAACGACAGGAGCAACGAGTGTTAGCGGATTAGTTTCGGGAATCAATGTTGATTCTATCATTCAGAGGTTGTCTGAACTTGAAGCGAGGACGACTCAGAAATATGCGAGTCAGCAGTCTAATCTGATTGCCCATCAGAGGGCTTTCCAAGATGCAAATACACGCCTAGCCGCCTTTAAGGATGCCGCGACCAAGCTCAGTACATCGGTTTATTTTAATGCACGTACTGCTAAGGTCGACAATACTAATGCGACTGTCACTGCGAAGAGTAGTGCCGTGCCAGGTCAGTATGCGTTTACCGTCAATACACTGGCGCAGTCACATCAGCTTGCCAGCCAGAGCTATAGCGATCTTACTGCCACGCGTCTGGGAACCGGAACTTTCTCAATTGTGGCAGGTAGCCAGACCACCAGCATAACTTTGGACTCCAGCAACAATACTCTGGGGGGGCTACGCGATGCGATCAATGCTGCTGGTACCAATGTACGTGCTTCGATTATCCAGGATGGAACGTCGTCTTATCGCCTGATGCTTTCTAGTAAAGAGGCGGGTGAGGCAAATGCGATGACTATTACCTCAACGCTCAGTGGTGGCACCGATCCTGTTTTAGCTACCCTGCAAGAAGCACAAGATTCCAAAGTGACCCTAGGAAACGGTGTGGGAGCTATTGTTGCCATAGGGACTTCCAATATGCTTCAGGATGTTATTCCTGGAGTGACAGTAAATATTGCCTCGGTAACGGAAGGAAGTCGCTTAAATATTACGGTTTCGCAAGATACCACTTCCATAGAATCTGGTGCGCAGGCTTTTGTTGATCAATACAATAATCTGCAAGATTTTATTTCGCAACAATCGAAGTTTAATTCGGCAACAAATTCAGGAGGTGTTCTTTTAGGCGATTTTACTCTGCGTAGGATTCAGTCCGATGTGCAGAATATTATCTCTAGCGCTGTTTCTGGAGTCTCGGGTGGCTTCAATAGCTTGGCGGATGTGGGGATCAGTCTCGGCGGAGACGGCAAGATGGTTCTGGATTCGACGACCTTCCAGGCACAACTTACGGCAAATCCTGAGGCGGTCACACGACTCTTTGCTCTTACGGGAAGCAGTACCAATGCTGGTGTTCAGTTTCTCGGGGCGACTACGTATACCGATACGAGTGGCTCTGCTTATGCGGTTAATATTACGCAAGTTGCTCTGCAGGCGCGAGTCACTGCAGGAACTACACAGAGCGCCGCTCTTATAGCCGACGAGACCCTGACGATAAATGGAACCGATATTAACCTGACGACAGGCATGTCTCGTAGTGATGTTGTCAATACGCTCAACTCCCGCTCAAGCCAGACTGGTGTGACTGCCCGATTGACCGATGTGGATGGAACAGGAACCGGAAACTATATCACTCTTACCTCAGTGGCCTACGGAGAATCTGCCAAAGTGAGCGTGGTTTCCACAAGCTCTAGTGGCAGTAGCGGAACCTCAGGTTTTGGAAATATCACTGCCACGGAGAGCAGTGCGGGCGGCGAGTCGGGCGGTGGGACGGGAAATGCTGGATTGAGTGTGGCAGGAACGATCAATGGTGAGGCAGCGACAGGCTCGGGGCAGATTTTAACCGGAAACCGTAACAATGCACACACCGATGGACTGCGGCTCAAAATTACGGCAGCGGCGGTAGGTTCTCTGGGGACAGTAAAAGCTTTTAGCGGTATGGCGCACATGACCCAACGTGTCCTGGCGCGTTTAACAGATGTCGTCAGCGGCCCCATAACAACAGAAAACGACTCATTACAGAGTAGAATTGATGATTTACAGAATGTAATTGACCGGTTAAATGAACAAGTTCAAACAAATGCAGATAATCTTCGTACTCGATTTAATCGTATGGAAGCAATTATTGGTAGACTAAACAGTCAGTCTGCATTTTTGACAGCGCAAATTAATAGTAATAATGCTAAGCAAAATTGATGGAATGAAAAGGACGACACTATGGTAGGTAGCTATGCACGGTCTCAGTATCAAGAAATGCAGGTTCAGACAACCCCAGAGCGTCTGGTGGTCATGCTCTACGATGGCGCGATCTTCGCACTGGAGCGTGCACTAGGAGCCATGCGTCAGAGTGACATAAAGCTTCAAGCAGCTAGTATCACTAAGGCGGAGGAGATTATCTGCCACTTGATGGGAACTCTTAATATGAGCGCGGGGCCGATTGCCTACGATCTGGATAAGATCTACCGAGGCTGTCTGGTGCGCCTGCTCACGGCGCACACCTACGACGATATTTCGGGGGTTCAAGAGGTCGCCGGAGTTCTGAGTGATCTACGCGAAGGGTGGGCGGAGGCGGAGCGAAAGCTAGCGATAGAGCGCTTGAATCCTATGGCATCCTTAGTAGGAGCTAGTGCGTAGTGGATCCAACACTGGCCCTTGTGGAGAGCATCCTCGCTCTCTCCAGGCACCTCAGAAATGCCTTAGAGCAGAACCATATAGACCTTATTAGTACACTGCTGACTGAACGTCAGAGATTATTACGAACATTGGGTGAGGTACTTCAGGCCGGACTAAGTCTTTCTGACGAGCTTGAACGTAGCCTGCATGAGGCCGATAGTATCCTTCATCAAACTGCTCAAGAGGTAAAAGATAGTTTGGGGCGAGAACTCTCTGTCAATCAAGAGCAGCAGAGGGTTGCGAATGCCTATCGCAACATGTCACCTTCCTCTTTTTTAGATCAGTTGAGCTAGGACTAGGCTTTCGTTTATTAGTTGCCCGATCCCTATGGATCGGGTTTTTGTCTTTTATCGCACTTTTAGATACCTGATAATTTTTACAGAAAAAAAATAAAAAATGCTCTTTAGTTTTCCAGAAAAGCTCACGATAATACTTGTGACGGTGCTGATACCTGTAGAAATTAATAGAGTTGCAGCGTCATGGCAGGATGCCAGCCGGAGAGGAGTCTGTTCCTAAAGACAGAGGACACTACCGGTCTTTCACGGAGGATCTTTATTATGTCAATGGTTGTAAACTTCAACGCTGCCGCTACCAATGCGCAGCGCAATCTGGGTCAGACGAGCAAGAGCCTGAACCAGTCTATTCAGCGTCTCTC
>JANNDD010000556.1:0-4482 GCA_031387365.1 Armatimonas sp.
TAAGTCAGAGTTCTCGGTGCCGGTGAAAGTAAATGGTATAGACACAGACCAGGTCAAGATCACCATCACAGAGGATCCCAATCGCTCTGACCATGTCATGATCCACGCCCTGAAAAAAGGCGGTAGCGCCAACGGGCGGGCCCTGGCCTATCTTGCGGAGAAATTTTTCGGCCCCGGCTTTGGTACGGTCTATGACATCTCCACGATCTTAATTCTCTGGTTTGCGGGGGCAAGCGCGATGGCGGGGCTGCTCAATATCGTCCCGCGTTATCTTCCCCGCTACGGCATGGCTCCCGAGTGGACACGTGCCAATCGGCCTCTGGTCGTGGTCTACATGATCCTTGCGGTCGTCGTGACATTGATCTTCCAGGCGGATGTGGATGCCCAGGGCGGTGCCTATGCTACGGGGGTTCTGGTGCTCATGACCAGCGCCGCCGTCGCCGTCACGATCGCTGCATATAAAGCGGGCCAGCACGGGCTTAAGATCGCCTTTGGCGTGATCACCGCGATCTTTGCCTACACAACAGTTGTCAATATTATCGAGCGTAGTGACGGCCTCAAGATCGCAAGCTTCTTCATTGGTACCATTGTTATCGTATCTCTAGTCTCCCGGATATGGCGTGTCACGGAGCTGCGGGTAGACAAGATTGAGTTCGATGAGAAGGCTCTAGAGATGCTTGCACAAATGGCACTACAGCCAGAGGTTCGCTTTATTGCAAACCACCCAGACGAGCTCGATGTGACAGAGTATAGTCGCGCGGCACGGGAGGCGGCATGGACACATCACTTCCCTGAGGGGGAGCGCGATGCCTTCCTGGAAATCTATGTCCCAGACTCATCCTCGTTTTCCTCCACGCTTCGAGTGGAAGGCGTAGACATAGGTGGGTTCTGGGTACTACGTTGCTACGGTGTGGCCGTTCCCAATGCGATCGCCGCAGTTCTTCTAGAGGTACAGAAGCGCCATAAGCGTCGCCCACATGTCTACTTCAACTGGATCGAGTCTAACCCCATGGTGTTTTTAGTGCGATTTGTTCTGTTTGGAGAGGGCGATATCGCGCCCCTCACCCATGAAATTCTGCGCCGCAATCAGCCCGATCCTGGCAAGCGCCCGATTGTTCACGCCGCAGGTTAGCTGACACTCTCACACTGCACTCCCAGTGCCAGGATCAGCCCGCTCGTAGTGTCGGTTAAAAACCAGACAAAGGGGCGGCTGCTTCTGAGTGTCTGGTTTGCGGTGATCGTAAGGTTGAAACCGTGGCGGAGCCCGGCAAGATACGGGGGATTTCCGGAGACGACCATCGGTGAAAAATCAGCCGACGGAGTAATGCCCGGCCCCAGTTCCATCCCCGTGAGCAGAGGCAACAGATCAAAGGTTCCGGATATTTTCGAGAGAGGGAGCGCCTTCACCCGAGACTCTTCGGCTTCCTGAAAGCAGGTCTGCCAGCCAAGCCAGTAGGCCTCGTTGAGTACACAGAGCAGCTCCTGAAGCGGCTTTTGCTTATTCTGCCAGAAAAAAGCCTCAGGAGGTGTCAGGAGAGTGAGTGCCTGTTTCCCCGACACGTCCGGCACATAGATCCCTCGCACTTTATCTTGCTCCGCTTCTTTGCCCCACTCCGAAAGCGCGATTTGGGCGACGAAACGTGTCCGTACTTGGAGCTGAGAGACCTCTTCGTGACTCACTAAAATCTGAAAAACATCTTCAGCGCGCTCGATAAACTTGGGAGAGAGACCCCAGTGCTTCGTCAAGACGAGAGTCCCGCCAAAAGACACACTCTCCGAGTTCAGGATACGGACGAGAGTCTGAACCCACTCCAGCCTTAGCTCTTCCGTAAGAAGCTCATTCATGAGCAAGGCTTGGGTCATCCGCGCACGTGTGGTTCCCAATGCGACACTTCGGAGAAGCGCGAGAGGAAGATACACCACTGGGGATGAGACAAAAATGTCCCTGTCGGGCTGCTGCTCAAAAAGAGATTGAAGCAACTCAAAGCTAAATCGGTTTGATCCTGCAAACATAGTTCCTCGCGTTACAGTAACTATCGGCTTGCCTGTATTAGCCATACAGATACCTGTGAGCAAACAGACACAACAGAGCTTCCAGGTACACTTTGCAGCATGAGTACAGACCTCCCCAAAAATGCTGAGGCGACACGTATCGCCGAAATGGCAAACTCACCCCGTACCTGGCGGCTCTGGGGTCCCTACCTGGCGGAGCGGCAGTGGGGCACAGTTCGGGAGGACTACAGTGTGGACGGCAGTGCGTGGGAGTACTTCCCCCACGATCACGCCCGAAGCCGCGCCTACCGGTGGGGCGAAGACGGCCTCGCGGGCATCTCCGACATCCGCCAGCAGCTCTGTTTTGCTGTGGCGCTCTGGAACGGGGCCGATCCGATCTTAAAAGAGCGGCTTTTCGGGCTCACCAATAGCGAGGGTAACCACGGTGAGGATGTGAAAGAGCTCTACTGGTACGCCGATGCCACCCCAAGCCACAGCTACCTGAAGTTTGTCTACCGCTACCCGCAGCGCGCCTTCCCCTACGAGCAGCTCATCCAAGAAAATGCCCGGCGCAAGAGCGATCCCCACTCCACGGAGTTTGAGATATCAGAGACAGGCATCTTTGAGGAGAACCGCTACTTTGAGGTAACCGTGGAGTATGCCAAAGCCGACACCGACGATATTATCGTCTGCATCACGGCGCACAACGCAGGCCCCGAGGATGCTCCCCTTTGGATACTGCCGACGTTCTGGTTCCGCAATACCTGGAGCTGGTCTTCGGAGACCCCACGCCCCGAGATCACACGCGTCAGTGCGTCTGTTTTGCAAGCCCAGCATGAGACACTGGGAAGCTACACGCTGGCAATCGAAAACCCGTCGGTTGCGTGGCTCACCCAAAATGAGAGCAACAACTCTAAGCTCTGGGGAACTCCTGAGAACGCCCTAGATTCAAAAGATGCCTTCGGCAACAAACTTATTTATGATCAGGAGAACGCGTGTGAGAGCCGGGATGCAGGCACGAAGGCGTGCTTTGTGGAACAGATTCTGGTTCCGGCCAACGCCAGCAAGTCAACGTGGCTTCGCCTCTCACGAACCACAGAACCTCTGCTCGACAAAGAGCCCCTGCAGCAGGTAATGCAACAGCGACGGCAAGAGGCAGACGAGTTCTACGCGGCGCTGGCTCCTCCCCAGGCGACTCCCGCCCAAAAGCAAGTGCAACGAGAAGCCTTTGCCGGGCTGATCTGGAGCAAGCAGTACTACAAGCTCGATGTGGAGCGCTGGCTCGATGGTGATCCGGGGCAGCCTCCCCCCCCCGAGCAGCGAAAATCCGCCCGAAATAGCGCCTGGCGCACACTCAACGCCGCCGATATTCTCTCCATGCCCGATACATGGGAGTACCCCTGGTTCGCCGCGTGGGATCTCGCGTTTCACATGATTCCCTTCGCACAGATAGACCCGGAGTTTGCCAAGCACCAGCTGCTCTTGCTCTGCCGGGAGTGGTACATGCACCCGAGCGGTCAGCTCCCCGCCTACGAGTGGGCCTTTGAGGATGTGAATCCTCCTGTGCATGCCTGGGCCGCCTTGCGGGTCTATAAGATCGAGCGGAAGCGCCAGGGTAAGCGCCACGATGAGCCCGGGGACACGGTCTTTTTGGAGAAGATTTTCCATAAGCTCCTCCTGAACTTCACCTGGTGGGTGAATCGCAAAGATGCCAAGGACAACAACCTCTTCGAGGGAGGCTTTCTGGGGCTAGACAATATCGGAGTCTTTGATCGGAGTGCGCCCCTGCCCACAGGAGGAACCCTAGAGCAGTGCGATGGCACGGCGTGGATGGCGATGTTCTCGCTGAACATGCTGGCCATCGCGCTGGAGCTGTGCAAGACCGATCCGACCTACGAGGATGTCGCCACCAAGTTCGCCGAGCACTTTGTCTATATCGCCCATGCCTTCAATCACTCCGGGGTGCTCTGGGACGAAGCCGATGGCTGGTTCTACGATGCCCTGCGCCTGCCGGACGGCGCGACCCAGCGGCTCCCCGTGCGCTCGATTGTCGGGCTGATTCCGCTCTTTGCCGTCGAGGTGTTCGATAGTGAGACCCTAGCGCGGGTGCCGGGCTTTCGAAAGCGCCTGAAGTGGTTTATGGAGCACAAGCCCGGGCTCTGCGCCGAGGTTGCGCACCTGGCCGCGCCGGGTCAGAGCGAGCGCGTGATCTTCTCGCTCGTTGGCCAGGAGCGCTTGCGCCGCGTTCTCACCCGCGCACTCGACCCTAATGAGTTTCTCTCGGAGTTTGGGATTCGCTCGCTCTCCGCCTGGCACCGGCAGCACCCCTTTGCGCTCACGGTCGGCGGCCAGGAGTACCGAGTGACCTACGACCCGGGCGACTCCACCAGCGGGCTCTTTGGCGGGAACTCCAACTGGCGCGGCCCGATCTGGATGCCCCTGAACTATCTCTTGATCGAGTCTCTGCAAAAGTTCGACTACGCCTACGGC
>JANNDD010000586.1:0-4715 GCA_031387365.1 Armatimonas sp.
CCTGGCCGCCCTGGTCAAGCTCGCGCAGAATAGCCTCGCGGATCAGCAGATCATCGAACTCCTTGACGAAGGTCTTGACGGCGGTGCGGCCCTCGGGTGGGTCATTAATGAGCGACATGTCTCGGATGCCGGAGAGCGACATGTGCATGGTTCGGGGGATGGGGGTGGCGCTCATGGCCAGCACATCCACACTTTTACGGAGCTGCTTGAGCCGCTCCTTGTGGGTCACACCAAAGCGCTGCTCCTCGTCCACGATCACCAGGCCGAGATCTTTGAACTCGACATCTTTGGAGAGTAGCCGGTGTGTGCCAATAACAATATCCACACCTCCCACTCTGAGATCCTCTAGAGTCTTTGTGTGCTCTTTGGCGCTACGAAAACGCGAGAGCTGGTCCACACGCACAGGAAACGCGGCGAGGCGCTCACTAAAGGTCTGGAAGTGCTGGGATGCGAGAACCGTGGTGGGGCAAAGAACTGCAACTTGGCGACCCTCGCTAGCGACTTTAAAGGCCGCGCGCATCGCCACCTCGGTCTTGCCAAAGCCCACGTCGCCGCAGATTAATCTATCCATCGGGCGGGGAGACTCTAGATCACGCTTCACATCCTCGATGGCGGCGAGCTGATCGGGCGTCTCGGTGTAGGCAAAAGACTGCTCCATGTCCTGAATCCAGGGCGTGTCTGGAGCATAGGCGTAGCCCTCAATGGCCTGACGGGCGGCGTAGAGCGCGATCAGCTCGCCCGCGATCTCCTTGACCTGACGTTTGGCTCTTGCCGTTGCCTTGAGCCACTCGGTGCCGCCCAGCTTGTTCACCGACGGCGACCCGCCCTCAGAGCCGATGTATTTCTGCACCCGGTCTACCTGGTCCACGGGGACATAGAGCCTATCGCTGCCCTCGTAGGCAATCACCAGAAACTCTTTTTCCACCGGAGGTGCACCGGGAAACGGCGCCGTGTTCATCTTGGTCAGGCCCGCATAAACGCCAATTCCATGGTGAATATGCACCACGTAGTCGCCGGATTTGACGTCCAGCAGGCTGGTGATGCGCATTCCCTCGCGGAACTCGCGTCGCTTGGCTTGCTTTTTGAACCGATGCCGGTCACCAAAAAGCTCCGTGTCCGAGAGCACCACGAGATTGGCCTCGGGAAGTCGGAAGCCCGCGGTGATCAGGCCATCAATAAGCTTGACTTTTGCGCTCTCCTGAATACCAAAGCCTCGCAGACGGGGCGCTTGTGCGGAGATTAAAATCACGCGGGCACCATTGGTTGTCCAGGTATCAATGGCCTCTTTGAGGGGAGCGGGCCGTCCGCCAAAGCTCTCCGCGGGCGCACCCTGAACACTGAGATGGAGCGATGGGGTCAAAAAAGGCAGAGCGCGCGCTAGGAGCGTGAGTAGTAGAGTAGGGCGAGCCGCCGTGAGCGGGCGGAGGGTTGCCTCAAAGTCTGCCCAGAGGCCCCCCCCGCCCCCGATAACGGGGGAGCCATTGTAGGCTAAAATCTCACCGCGTTCTGCGCGGCCTGCTAGGCTCTTTTGGATTCCCTCCAGCACGCGATCTGAATAGGGTTCTAGTTGCGCGGGCTCATCTAGGATGAGAATTGCGTCCTCGGGAAGATAGGTCGCGGTGGGAACGGCATCGGGGTGAATGAGGGGCAGATAGCGCTCGACGCCACCGAAGTAGTTCGCGAGTCCTAGCTTGACAATATCGCCCTCCGCACTATCACGGAGCTTCTCGGCGCGGCTCGCCTCAAAGTTCTTAAGCGTGCTTGCTAGCTGTTTTTTCAGAGTCTCCTGGGCGATCGCCATGCGCTCACGGGTAAATGCCATCTCGTGGGCGGCGACAATAATAACTTGCTCTTGCTTGCCCTCACTGCGCTGGCTCTCGGGGTCAAAGGGGCGGATGCTCTCGACTTCATCACCAAATAAGTCAATGCGCACGGGGATGCTCACATCAGCGGGCCAGACATCTAAGAGATCGCCCCGCCTTGCAAATGTCCCTGGGAGCTGCACGAGCTCGGTGCGTCGGTAGCCAAACGCATTGAGTCGCGCCGCCGTTTGATCCAACGAGAGCGTATCGCCCACGGTGACGGTTAATCGGCGCGTTTTAAGTACGGCGGGCGGCGGCGCGAGCTGGAGCAAGGCCGCCGTGGTAGTTACTAAGACCTGGGGGCTGATTCCCTGTGCCAGATCCCCGAGTAGGCGTACGCGTTTGCCTGAGCCGCGCACATCCCGCTCTGAGTCGGCGTCATCTAAAAGAAGATTGAGCGAGCTTGGGAGGCGCTCCAGTGTGGTGCCCTCGGGGAGAAAGAGCGCGAGGTCATCGGCGAGGCGCGTGGCGGCATCGTCGGTGTAGGTCACGAGAATCAGTGGCTTTTTCAGGTCTTCCTGAAGCCGGGCCAGCAGCCACCCTCGTGCGGCGACAGGCATTCCTTCGAGCTGGACGGCACAGAAACCCTGCCGCAGTGCTTCTTCTGTCTGCGCCAGGGTCTTCCAGCCATCCGCCAGCGAGAGCAGAGCGGTTAAGTTCATGGACATGAGATTATACCCTGTGATAAACTACCCTAAGCTTCTGCGAAGAAGTGGGAAGAGTAAGCAGGTAGGTTTCGCCAGAGAAGAAGGGTCGTCGGCTGAGAGCCCTTTTCGAAAAATACTTACTGAATGTCGCCCACGGAGCAGGACGGGTTGCGCCCGAAATAGCGTGCGAAAGTGCGGAGTCCCTCGCCCCTCGATAGCAGGGGCGTCAGAGGATTCTGAACCGGGGTGGTACCGCGCGAGCGGCTCTAAATTTTTCTGGAGCCCCGCGTCCCTGGGCAATGTTGCCCGAGGGCGCGGGGTTTTTTGTTCGCCGATTGAAATCGGCGTGTGCAATGGCTTCGTTCCGCAGCCGCAAAGCCCGTGCCGGGCTGGGGATTTTTGTAGCCCGGCACGGGCTTCGCAGCCGAAGGCTACTGAGACGCCCAATTTTATTGGGCGGAGGCAAAGGTATATGGAACTCTCGACACGTTACGAACCGCAAGAGGCGGAGGCGGCGATCTATGCGCAGTGGCTCGCTGCCAACAGCTTTCAGGCGACGCCCGATAGCCGCACGCCGTACTGCATCACGATCCCCCCGCCCAATGTCACGGGCGCACTGCACATGGGCCATGCGCTCAACCACACGATCATGGACACGCTGGGGCGCTGGAAGCGCATGCTCGGCTTTAATGTGCTGATCCTGCCCGGCACCGACCACGCAGGGATCGCCACGCAGGCTGTGGTCGAGCGCAAGCTCAAGCAAGAGCAAAAACGAACTCGGTATGATCTTGGGCGCGAGGCGTTTACCGAGAAAGTGTGGGAGTGGAAAGAGGAGTACGGCAATAAGATCGTCTCCCAAATGCAGCGCCTTGGGTGCAGCTACGACTGGAGCCGCCTTCGCTTCACCATGGACGAGAGCTATGTGGAGGCGATTCACACGGTCTTTGAAAAGCTCTACGCCGATGGCTACATCTATATCGGGGAGCGCATGGTGAACTGGTCGCCGGGTTTTCAGAGCGTGATCTCCGATATCGAGATTGACAGTCGTGAGGAGGACGGCTTTCTCTGGCACCTGCGCTACCCGTACACGGATGGCACGGGCGAGATTATAGTGGCCACAAGCCGCCCCGAGACCATGCTAGGTGATACAGCGGTGGCGGTGAGTCCCAAAGACACGCGCTACGTAAAGGCTCTAGGAAAGACGATTACGCTGCCATTGGTGGGCCGCGAGATCCCGATCTTAGCCGATGACTTTGTGGACCCTGCATTTGGCACGGGGGCGGTGAAGATCACCCCGTTTCATGATCCTAATGATTATGAGATGGGCAACCGGCATAACTTAGAGCGCATCGAGGTAATTGGGCCGGATGCAAAGATGACGGCAAACGCGGGAGTCTACGCAGGACTCGATCGCTTCGAGGCCCGAAAGCGCATTGTGGCCGACTTGGAAGCGCTCGGTTTGCTGGTGAAGATCGAGCCGTACCGCCATAGTGTGCCCTACTGCGATCGCTCTGGGGCCGTGATCGAGCCGCGCCCCTCCAGCCAGTGGTTCTGCAAGATGGGCGGCACTGAGATGGTAAACACGTCTATTGAGGCCGTGCGCGACGGCTCAATTCGCTTTTTGCCCGAGCGCTACCGCGAGATCTATCTGCGTTGGATGGAGAACATTCGGGATTGGCCCATCTCACGCCAGCTCTGGTGGGGGCATCGCCTGCCCGTGTGGCGCAAGTCCGACTCCAACCCTGAGGAGGCGAGTAGCTGGGTCTTCGCCCGCACAAAAGAAGAGGCAAGCGAAAAACTCGGCTCGTCTGACATTCTTCAGTCGGAGGATGTGCTGGACACCTGGTTTAGTTCCGCGCTCTGGCCCTTTGCCACGCTGGGCTGGCCGCACAAAGAGACCGACCTCAGCTACTACTACCCCACGAGCCTCCTCTCCACGGCGCAAGAGATTCTCTATCTCTGGGTGGCCCGTATGATCATGACCGGCGAGCTCTTCCTCGGCAAGAAGCCCTTCGAGGAGGTCTACATTCACGCGACCGTGCTGGACGAGCACGGGCGGCGTATGAGCAAATCTAAAGGCAATGGCATTGATCCTGTGGAGCTGATCGAACTCTACGGAGCCGATGCGCTGCGTTTTGCGCTGGCACGTGAGGCTGGGCAGCGCCAGGACATTCGCTTCAAGCCCGTGAAGGCGGGTAAACAGGAG
>JANNDD010000620.1:0-1897 GCA_031387365.1 Armatimonas sp.
GGAGTCGCTGAGCCATGCGGGGGAGAGCTTGCTGAGCCTCCTGCGTACCGGCGAGCTCCGCCTCAGCCCCGCGATCACCGATGCGCTGCTGGCCTTGGAGGATGCCATCCGTCAGATCTTGGGCAGTATCGAAACCACGCATTCCGAGGGCATGGTAGATTATACATCGCTCACTCAGACTCTCACACGTCTTCAAGTACAAGAAGGTAATGAAGCCAAAGCCACTCGTGTGGCGGAGCATGGTCCGATTTATGGACGTATGGGTGAGATACTCATCAGCCAAGGCTACATCCAGGCAGGGGATCTGACCCGCGCACTTCGTGAGCAAGAAGCGGGTGATCAGCGCCGCTTGGGAGATATCCTGATCTCCATGGGGCTCGTCACCGGCGATATTGTCGGGCGTGTCCTGCATAGCATTGGCAGTGCGGCAGTGGGAGCGCAGGGTGCTGCGGGCGACGCGAGTATCCGTGTGGATATTGGCCTGCTCGATAGCCTGATGAACTTGGTGGGGGAGCTGGTACTCACCCGAAACCAGATTGTTCAGTTGCTTCAGGGGCAGGGCAGCACGCTCGACACGGCGCTTGCGACCACCGCTCAGCGGCTCGACCTCATCACCTCCGAGCTGCAAGAAGGCGTGATGCATATCCGAATGCAGCCTATTGGTAATGTCTGGAATAAGTTTCCACGTGTCGTGTGGGATCTGGCTCAGACCTGTGGCAAGCAAGTGCGCCTGGAAATGGAGGGCCGCGAGACGGATCTGGACAAGACACTTATCGAGGCGATCAAAGACCCACTCACACACCTCGTCCGTAATGCAATAGACCACGGGATTGAGCGCCCAGAAGTGCGCGTGGCCTCGGGCAAGTCTGCCGAGGGGCTACTTTTATTGCGGGCCTACCATGAAGGCGGTCAGGTCAATATCGAGATCAGCGATGATGGCGGTGGGATTGACTCAGGACGCATCAAGGCCAAGGCGATCGAGCGTGGTTTTATCACGCCCGAACTCGCTACCCAGATGAGCGAGTGGGAGCTTCTCCAGCTTATCTTCTTGCCGGGATTCTCCACAGCAGCAACTGTGACCAGTGTCTCGGGGCGCGGTGTGGGGATGGATGTTGTTAAGACAAATATCGAGAAGATTGGGGGCACGATTGATATCCAGAGCCGGATGAAGAAGGGGACGACCATCAAGGTTAAGATTCCTCTCACCCTGGCGATTGTTCCCGCACTCTTCGTGAGCGCTAGTGAGGAGCGCTACGCCATTCCACAGGTGAGCCTGCTAGAACTCGTTCGGCTGCCGAGTGCTTGCACCGGAATTGAGCGTATCCAGGGAATCCCTGTCTATCGGCTACGTGGCAAGCTTCTTCCGCTACTCTTTCTGAATCAGGAACTGGCTCTTGAAAAAGAGAATGAGCGCGACGAAGAGCGTGGAATCAATATTGTGGTGCTTCAGGCCAACGAGCAACAGTTCGGGCTGGTGGTGGATAGCATTGCGGATACCGAGGAAATCGTTGTCAAGCCGCTTAGAACCTATCCGTAAATAAAGTTAGTGCCGTCGGGAAGCGTAATTTTGCGCAGAGCAATCACACAAGCAGCCAACTGATGCAGCGCAAGCCAATTCTTAGCCTTCTTCTCGTAGCGAATCGTCAACTTACGAAATAGGTTAAACCAGCTATGGTAGACCTCTACTACCCAACGGCGAGCACGATAACCCTCAACAACCTCACCAGGCTCCTTCACCTCACCAGGCTCCTTCACAGCTCAGTCAGGTTGTTTGCTGGCGCTTATCGTCCTGACAATTTTTTTGCGCGCATTTCTTCCGGCACTTGTGGTCACTGTATCAATTCCCATGACCGTCATGATGGTTTTTTTTATGATGAGTCTCGCGGGGGTCACTCTT
>JANNDD010000667.1:0-1340 GCA_031387365.1 Armatimonas sp.
TGAACGAGGAGAGCACGCTTCGCTTCTGGCGCAAGCGCCACGATGTCGCGGAGCGACTTTATGGCCGCAGGCCAGCCAGCCTCCGACCTTCACGTCGGGGGATAATGAGGTTGAGATGCCCTTTGAATACGTCCCCTTGCTCCAGAAGCAGCTTGAAATCTACACGCTTCCGCGTGGCTTCGAGCGCTTCCAGAGCTATATTAAGACCATCGTCAACGAGGCAGGCGACGATATTGCCCTTGCCCCCCTGGTTTCGATGAACCCGATGGGCAAGGAGCACTGCAACGCGCTTCTGGAAACTTACCTTGCCCCTGAGATCGACGCCGAGCGCCTCGCCGAACAGACACTGGCAGAGTTCGCCACCGACGCCACTCTGCGCGTTTCTCTCGTGCTCATTGACGATGCGAAGGGCGGCTGGACAAACCGCACGGACTACGAGTACAAGCTACGCACCCAGCTCGGCGCCAGTCTGAAGCGCTCACGCTGGCTCTCCCTGATGCTCTGGACCAGCGCCACACCCAGCGCCGAGTCTGTCATCGAAACCACCCGTACCACGCTCCGTCGCGCCCTCCATGTGCTTGCCCACGGCGACCCAAAGACCCTCCGGGAGATTCTCGCGCAAGAAGCCGCCACCCAAACGCAGTTCCCGACGCTCGATCCCGGGGAGCTGGTCTACACCCGCGAGGTTCTCATGCCACTTTTGGAGACGCCCACCGAAAACATGCCCGTGATTGTCGCCGCGCTCTTTGGCGACACGGCAGCGGTAAGCCTGGGTTATCCTCCTCTTGGCCTCGGTGACAACACGGGGCTCTCGCTTGCACTGCAAATTTGATATAACAAACCGATGTGGAAGCGTGGAGGAAAAGAGCGCACGGACAATGAGCTGGTAGCGGCATGTCTGGCGGGTGAGACGGCGGCATGGGAGGCTCTGATCCTGCGCTACCAGCGGCTCATCTTTCACATTCCGCTTCGGATGGGATTTGGGCAGACCGATGCGGAGGATATTTTCCAGAATGTCAGCCTCAAGCTTTGCCTGCATCTTTCCGAGCTACGCGACACGGAGCGCCTGGCGGGCTGGATCGCCCAAGTGGCGCGGCAAGAGGGCCTGCGACTGCTCCGTCGCAAACCGACCACGGGCCTAGAAGATGCCGAGGCGCTCGCCTATACCCGCTTGCCCGAAGAGGACTTGCTCGCCGCCGAGCAAGCGCACTTCGTTCGGCAGGCGCTGGAGCGCTTGCCCGAGAGATGCCAGAAGCTGCTGGACTTGCTCTATGCCGATGAAGCCACGCCCTACATCGAGATCTCGCAAAAGCTTGGGATTCCCGTGGGGAGCATTGGGC
>JANNDD010000670.1:0-3520 GCA_031387365.1 Armatimonas sp.
CCCGTACGCGACGACCACGCGCCAGAGCGATGTCCACGTTTCTTTGGGCAGCTCCCCCGAGGAGAGACTCCTCATAAATGTCTTCCCCACCTCCAGAGGTGTTGGGAATGTCTCGCCGCCGGGTAGCCTGCGTGTGAGGGCCGCCAGCAGAAAGTACAGTGCCCCCGCTGTCACCACGGGGAGGACAGCCGCGCGCAGACGGGCAGTAGGCGAGGAGTTTTGCATGCGGGGAAAGTATATCGCTCTCAGCCCACCCAACCGGCACCTCGCCGCCCGAAGGCAGGGAGGATTTTCTCTCTCCGAAGCCGTATACCCAGGTGTGAAGCGATCTTATCTCAGCGTCCTTGCCCTCAGCGTCCTTGCCCTCAGTGTCTTGCTTATCGGCACCGGTTGCCCGGGTGGTGGCTCCAGCGATCCCAGCGCGGCGATCTCCCCGTTTTATGTGGGCACGCTCGCGCTCCAGACCGGCGAGAAAAACCATCCGATTCCGAGCCTAGAGAAAGCGCTGAAGCTCGCTCCCGACGAGCCCGCTATCGCGGCCAATCTCGCGCTGGCCTACATCCGCAACAATGAGTACCCGAAAGCGGTCGAGCCTCTGGCGCAGGCCAAGAAAGGTGCGCCGGACGACCCAGGGATCGCGGCCATTGAGGGCCTGCTACTCGAAAAACAGGGTAAGTTCGCGGAGGCGATTGTCGCCTACCAGAGGGCCGTGGACAAAAACCCGCGCGATGTCAAGACACTCTATCTAATTGCCGAGCTAGCGCTACGTCAGGGTGGCCCCGAGAGTGAAGCAGCGCACCGAAAAGCACTGGAGACCCTTCTTGCCGCCGCGCCCAATAACCTTGTGACACAGCTTCTCCTGGCGCAAGCGCTTGCCAGGACGGGTGATGCTCCCGGCGTGGCCCGCCTTCTGGCACTGTTCGAGCTACGCAAGAGCCGCTGGACCCCGGAGACTCAGGCGCGCCTTACCGAGCTTAAGACTCTGACGGGCCGAAACCAGGCCATTGCGCTGATCAAACTGGCAAATCTTCTGCTACGCACCCGTGACTACTTCACCGGCTTCTTCGATCTACACAACTTCGAGGTCGCTCCCGGTGATCCTCTTCAGCGTTTTATCAAGCTTGTCAATCCACCTGCGACTCCTGCCAAGCCCGACATAGGACTGACCTACGGCGCTCCGACGAGCTCGCCTGGGACAATCGCCCTAGCTCTGAGCGCCGAGAGTAAGCCGCTTATCTTGCCGCTGCCCATCGGGGCCACGGCGGTGGTCGCTTTTGACTTCGACACCATGCGGGGAAACTTCGAGGGCGAAGAGAAAGTGGGAGCAAAGCACCTCACCGACGCGCAGCGCGACTTTCATGTCGAGCTCGCCGCCGCCGGGCCGGGCGGGCTCAAGCTCTACGAGGACGGTAAACTGCTCGCCACCAAGCTTCCACCAGGCCCCTGCACAGGAGTCTGGGCGGCAGATATCGAGACCGACGGTGATCTTGATCTGATCGTCTCGCCGCCGTCGGGCAAGCCCTACGTCTTACAAAACAACGGCGACCGGACATTCACCGTTACGCCGCCCAAGTTCGAGGGGGTCGCCTGCCCGATCCGCGCCTTTGCCTGGGCGGACTCCGACGGCGATGGCGACACCGACCCGGCGTTTATAGATGCCAACGGCAAGCTAGTACGCTACACCAACGAGCGCTCGGGTTCGTTCGTACTTGCCAAGAATCCCGATGTCAGCGGTCTTATTGCGCTGGCCGTGGCCGAAACAAACGGCGACACGGTTCTGGACTTGCTCGCTCTGACCAAAACGGGGCAAGTTGTTGCCTTTGCAGAAGGCAAGCAGGCAGCGCTGCTCAGCGCGAAGCTTACCGATGGCCAAACACTCTTCACCGCCGACTTCGATAACAACGGCGCGACAGATATTCTGATCGCGGGAAAGAACGAGAGTGAGATCTGGCTCAGCGACGGCCCGGGGAAGTTCTCCAAAGAACCTCTCCCCGTCCCGCTCAGTGTCACCAGTATCGCGGATTTCAATGGCGATGGCCTACTCGATCTGGTAGGAATTGCAGCGGGCAGACCCGTTCAAAGCCTGGCGTCCGGGAAAGCGGGCTATGGCTACCTGACCATCAGTCTCAAGGCGAAGCAAGCCAGCAACCCTGCCGATAAGATCAACAATTTTTGTGTAGGTGGCGCGTTTGAAGCCCGAGCGGGGCTACTCTACCAGAAAGTTGCCGTCACCGGCCCGCAGATGCATATCGGACTGGGAACGTACGAAAAACCCGAGGTCGTTCGGATGATCTGGCCTAGCGGACGGGCGCAGAGTGAGTTCGCGGAGAAGCTCGTTGCAGGCAAGCCACTTATCGCGGATCAGGCACTGGGCGGCTCCTGTCCGTTTCTGTTTACCTGGAATGGCAAGGAGTTTGTCTTTGTGACGGACTGCATCTGGCGCTCCCCCCTCGGGCTGAAGATCAACGCGCAGGACACGGCGGGTGCGACCCAGACCGAAGACTGGGTGAAAGTGCGCGGCGAGCAGCTTGCGCCGAAAAATGGCTTTTACGAGCTCTCGATCACCGCCGAGCTCAACGAGACGCACTACTTCGACCACCTCTCGCTAGTGACAGTGGACCACCCCGAGAACACCGAGATATTTATTGACGAGCGCTTCAACCCGACCCAGCTGCCGCTGCTGAAAATCATTCCGACCGGCCCAACCCAGCCTTTTGGGAAAGTAATCGGCTGGAAGGGCCAGGATGTGAGCGAGGTGGTGGCCGAGCGCGACACGCGCTATTTGGATGACTTCGGGCGCGGCAAGTACCAGGGAATCGCGGGGGACCACTGGGTGGAGCTAACCCTCCCGGAGAGTGCACCGACAGGAAAACCGCTGTACTTAATCGCCCACGGCTGGCTGCACCCCACCAACACGTCGCTCAATGTCGCCATGAGCCAGGACAAGACCCAGGGGCCGCCGCAGGGGCTCTCGCTCTGGACACCGGAGAGTAAAAGCAACAATAACAAAGAGGGTTGGGCCAAGCGCCGCGATGCTTTGGGCTTCCCGGCGGGCAAACTAAAGACCATTGTGCTGCGCATTGACGATGTCTTTGCGGCCTCGGCGCCGGGTACGCCTCGCCGAATGCGCCTGCGCACGAACTTAGAAGTCTACTGGGATCAGCTCCAGTGGGCCGAAGCCCGCCCCGATAGCATCCTAAAAACACAGCGCCTGAGTGCTCAAGAGGCGACCCTGCGCTACCGAGGTTTCTCGGAAGTCAAAGCCGTGGATGCATCGTCGCCGGAGCTGCCCCTCTCCTACGCAAATCTCGCTGGCCTCGCGCCCCGCTGGCGCGATCTTACGGGCTACGTAACACGTTTTGGCGATGTTAAGCCGCTTCTGAGCCGTGTGGATGATCGGTACGCCATTCTCAACGCGGGGGATGAGCTCTTCTTCCGGTTCCCCGCAAAGACCACCCCACCGACGGGCTGGACGCGCGACTATGTCGTGATCAGTGATGGTTGGGAGAAAGATGGCAAT
>JANNDD010000685.1:0-7953 GCA_031387365.1 Armatimonas sp.
CGAGCGCGCCGGTCGCCCAGAGCGCCTCACGGGCGTTGCGGGTACGGCGAACGTCGTCAAAGAGTTGCTCATGTAGTTCGCGCTGACGGGGCAGGCTACCCGTACCACTCGCGCCATTTGGCACGGAGCGGGACATCATCGTCGGTGGGCAGGTGCACGCCGGTGATGGTTTTTACATCGCCCATGAGCTGGCGCTGGATGGGGTTGGCTCTCTCGTACAGCTCGCGGTAGTGGAACTGGGGCGAGAAATCCATCGGGAATACCCAGCGGAAGCCGTAGCCGATAAAGAGTGTCTTGCGTGTGATGTCGGAGAAGTTCGCCCCGACGGCGTGGTAGGTGCGCTGTTCGAAAATAAACGCATCGCCGGGCTTGCCGCAGATCTCCAGCGCGCCGTAGGGATGGGGGGCACCCTCGGCCTTGGCGAGTTGTCCGGTGAGCCGATTACTTCCTGGTACCACTTGTGTATTGCCTCGCCCCGGCTCCGACTGATCCGACAGGAAAAATGCGATTTTTAGTAGAATCCGAGGGTGGGGCTCGGTCATCTCCCAAGATGACTGGCCACCGTCGCGGTGCCAACCCTCGCCCTTAAAGGTCGCGTCTGCACCAGGCGTTGGGGGGCGGACGATCAAGTGGCTGGTCATCAGGTGAATGTCCCAGCCCAGAATCCCGGCCACAAGCGGCAGCACCTGCGGATGATCAATCAGCTCCAGAAATGCCGGGTCGTCGGGCAGGCAGCCACGCTTCTGCCAGTGCCTGCGCTCCGAGAGCCCGTCGTGCTCGATGCCCGCAGACGAGAGCCTATCGGCAGCGGCAACCAGTCGCGTCACCAGCTCGGGGTCAATTAAATCCCGCAAAACTAAGAATCCGTCGCGGTCGAACTGTGCCTTCTGCTCCGCCGTAAGAAGATAAGGTGTCATAGGGCTATTTTACCTGTGACTCTTCTTTTTGAGGTATATTCTTCGCACAAAAGGAAACGCAAGATGTTACGTGTCAGCCTGAGTCTCTTAGGGATTCTTTGTTTTATCGCCCCCAGTTTTGCCCAAAAGTCCTCGTCCTCAGGGAGTTCTAATGTTCCTGCCTACGTACTGGTTCGAAAGCTCTCGGATCCTGACATTGCGAAAAAGCGTGAGGGGAGCTTCTTTACGGGTCTGCCGGAGATCTCGTCGGATCCTGTAGCGGGCCAGGGGCTTGGTCTGCGTGGGAACTTCTACAACAATGGAAAACGCAGTGATCCTCTCTTTGCTTACACGCCCTACCGCGAAAAATTAACGGTCAATGTCCAGGCCACAACCGGTCAGGCGCGTGAGCTCGTGCTGTCCTACGATAAGCCCTATATTAATGGCTCTCGCTGGCGCGTGAAAGTGGATTTTAAGGCGCGGCAAGACCCGACGAACCTGTACTTTGGAATCACACAGGCGACCCTGGGAGATCTGACGCTCCCCACGGCAGGCCCAGGTGGCGCGACCTATGATAAATTTTCGGAGTTTGAAAAAGCCCGGAAAACCCTTCGTGATGGTGGCCCTGGTGAGGCCGCAAAGGTGACGGACTCGCTCTCAAACCGCTTCCAGGACTCGGAACTGATGCTAAATATCAAGGCCGATTATGCGCTGGGAAATGCGGGGCGCTGGCGTGTGCTCGGGGGCTATGAGATCCAGCGCCTCGACTTCAAAACTTTCGGGGGGCGGCAAGCCAGCGCCGTTGATCCTGCGACGGGTGCCTTGCTCAAGGCCCCCAATGGCCTCCCGCTGTTGGATCGCAACGTGGCTTCAGGGACGGCAACGGGGCTGGATGGAGGGCTGATCTCTATCCTACAGCAGGCACTTATCTACGATACTAGGGATTTTGAGCCTGACCCAACTCGTGGTATGTACTTTGAGATTGGCAATGAGTACGCAGCAAAAGTTATCGGCTCGCAGTTTGACTTCGACAAGCTCATGATCCAGGCTAAGACGTTCCACAAACTCCCGTTTGGTTCACGCACCGTCTTGGCAGGACGTCTTGCGGTGGGAAATATTTTCGGGAAGAACGCGCCTTTTTTCGAGTATCAGGATCAGTGGAGTCCTGATGGGAGCATCAATGCACTGGGAGGGGCACGCTCGCTCCGTGGCTACCGTGCTAACAGGTTTATGGCGCGCTCAATGTGGTTTACCAACTGGGAGCTACGTACACGCTTGGGGGAGAAGAAGATCGCCGGGCAACGCTTTGCACTCTCCATTGTCCCCTTCTTCGACGCGGGAACGGTACGTGATCGCTGGCAGTCACTGAACTTCGATGACATTCGCTACTCCTACGGTATCGGTGGTCGGCTCGCGTGGAACCAGTCCACGATTGTCTCAATGGACGTTGGTAAGTCTGGCGAAGACAACCTTCTCTTCTTTGGTATTGGACATCCGTTTTAGCCGCCTCCGAAGCGGGGGCAACGGTTTGATCTAAAAAGACGTGCTATAGGCGGCATTGTGCGGTACTCTGTGGCGTTATGGCACTAGGAGTCGGAATTGTCGGGCTGCCCAATGTGGGCAAGTCCACTCTCTTTAACGCAATCACCAAGGCGGGCGCGGTCGCGGCCAACTACCCCTTTGCGACGATTGATAAAAACGTCGGTATCGTCACGCTCCCTGATGAGCGCCTCGATGCCCTGGCGAAGGTCTACACCAAGGGCGACCGCGTCCCCCCCCTGGTTCCCACTATCGTCGAGTTCGTGGACATTGCGGGCCTTGTCAAAGGGGCGCACAAAGGCGAAGGGCTGGGCAACCAGTTTCTGGCCAATATCCGCGAGGTCGCCGCCGTGGCCCATGTGGTGCGCTGCTTCGAGAGCGATGAAATTATCCATGTCGAGGGGCATGTAGACCCAGTAGGCGATGCGGTGACGATCAACTTGGAGCTGGCGCTGGCGGACTTGCAGATTCTGGAGAAACGGCTAGATCGCCTGAAGAAAAACGCAAAGTCCAGCAAAGACGATGCCCTGCTGGTACCGCTGGTCGAGAGCCTCGTTGCGCACCTGAGTGAAGGCAAGCCCGCCCGGACATTCGTCTGGAATGATCCCGAGGCGCTGGCCAAGTTCTACAAAGAGTCCGGCCTGCTCACCGCCAAGCCTATGGTCTATGTCGCCAATGTCCCCGACTCGGACTTGCCGGATGGTGGCAGCAACCCGCACTATGCCGCCCTGAAAAAGATGGCACAAGACGAAGGCATGGAAGTGGTGGCGATCTCCGCGCAGATCGAAGCCGAGCTCGGAGAGCTCGATCCCGAGGAGGCACTGGTCTTTCTCAATGACCTCGGGCTGAGTGAGCCAGGAATGAACAGCCTCGTCCGAGTCGCTTTCCGGCTCCTCGGCTTGCAGACGTTTCTGACGGCGGGAGAGAAAGAAGTGCGTGCCTGGACTATCCGTCAGGGCGACAAGGCTCCGACGGCCGCTGGGGTCATCCATACGGACCTAGAGCGCACCTTCATCCGTGCTCTGGTGATTGACTGGAAAAAGTTCATCGAGGCGGGAAGTATTGCCTCAGCGCGCGATCGTGGCTGGCTCCGCACCGAGGGTAAAGACTACATCATGCAAGATGGTGATGTCGTCGAGTTTCTGTGTAGCGGGTAACTACCCCCTAACCCCCGCCGGGCGGGGGGTAAGGGGGCTTGCTTAGCTTACTAGCTCCGCGATTCGATCTGAGTAGCGCTGGGTGCGTGCGTTGGCGTCGGCGGCGGAGATGCCTTCGCTGTGGATGTGGATCAGCGGCTCGGCGGGATCAGGGAGAACCAGGCTCCAGGCATTGGGCGCTTCCACCACACGAATCCCATCCAGTAGCTCTAGCTCACCCGATGCGTTCTGTGCCTCCTCCGTGAGAATCCGCATCACCCGCCCGTTGTCGGACTGGGGGCAGGGAAGTGTCTGGCTCGCCAGATGCATAGCGGGAAGCTCGGCCACAAAGGAGCTAAGCGGGCGGTGCTGGTGCAGCGCCATCATCTCCAGTGTTTTGACAAAGGCCAGTAGGCCATCAAACGTGGGATGGAACGCTTCCTCAGTACCGGGGAAGATAAAGCCGCCCGTCAGATCACCCGCCATGACGATTTTTTCTGCCGAGGCGGACGCGACATTCATTAAGAAGCGCGGGTCGGTCTTGGTTCGCACGACCGTGCCGCCGCTGTGAGACAGAATGCGCTCCAGAGCCGAGGGGGCGTTGATTGGAACCGCTATCTTGCACTCGCCCGCACGCGTTGTCTGCGCCACCATAGAGGCCATTGTCGCGAGGAGACGCGCTCGGTTAAGCGCGTTGCCTTTCTCATCCACCAGCTCCAAGCGTTCCCCGTCGGAGTGAATCATCACCCCAAGATCGGCTTTTTGCTGGTGAACGACTTGGGACAGAGCACCCACAAGCGCCTCCCGATCTTTGGCGTTCTTGGGGAAGCGCTTCCAGTCTGGATAGGGATTGAGGACAAAGACTTTACAGCCGAGCTGGCCCAGGATCGGGGGGAGGACACGGGCAAGCGACGAACCATAGGCATAGTCAATGACGACGGTAAACTCTTGGCGCTCGATATCTTTCGCGGCGATCTGTTTCAGAAAGAGCTGAGTGTACTGCTCCAGAGGACGTGTCGCAGGGTTAATTGTCCCGACTTCGTCCATGAGAACGCGCCCGTAGTCCTCGCGAAAGAAGATCGTCTCGACTTTGCGCTCGTTGTTCTTGGTGAGATAGATTCCCCGCTCGTCGAAGAACTCCACAAGCGTGCGACCTGCGTGATCCGGATCCTGGCGCACATGGACACCACCCTTGGCGCGGTTGCTGCGGACCGTATTGCGCAGAACGGGCAGGGCCATCTCCTCGACATCGAGCATACTGACACCCACCGAGGACAGCCCGGCCATGAGTGCGCGCTTGAGCATACGACTCGCCGGGTGCCCGTCGCGGCTTACCACAACCGTCGCCCCTTTTTTCAGAAAACCTCCGAACGAGGCACCGAGCTTCGCGGCGAAGTCCGGGGTTAGCTCAATGTTGGTAATGCCCGGCACACCCAGGCCACGGAAGAGATTGGAGTAGGCTTTTGCGCCCCAGACAAGGCTCTCTGTGACAACGGAGCGCTCCTCGATGAGCTTATCGGGCCAGAGCTTGACACGCGCTCGGATCGTCGCCCCCGCCTCAATGGAGCACTTATCCCCGACCACGGCGCTCTCTTCGATCTTGACCCCATCGCCGATATGGACATGGTTGCAGATGGTGCAGGCCGTGAGCTGGGCCCCTGTTCCTACGTAAGCAGAGCGCCAGAGAATCGCTTTCTCTATCTTGGCATTGGCTTCGATGATCGCGCCATCGCCCAGAACGGCATCGGGCCCGATGACCGCGCCTGGCCCCACACGGCAATCTGCACCAATGGCGACGGGGCCGATAATCTTGGCCGTGTGGTGAATCTCGGTGCCGCCTCCGATAAAGACCCGGTTAGGGTGGCTTGCACCAGGGATGGGCAGCGCCGTTTGGCCGTCGAGCATCTCGTACTGTGCTTGGCGGTACTGCTCCAGCGAGCCCACATCGCACCAGTACTCCTCCATATTGTAGCCAAAGAGGGGGCGCCCCTCCTCCAGCATACGGGGGAAGATATCCTGCGACCAGTCGTAGTTTTTTCCGTGCTCCATTAGCTCAAAGACCGACGGCTCCAGGATATACATTCCAGTATTGGCGGAGTCAGAAAATACCTGCGCCTTATCGGGTTTTTCCAGGAAGCGGATAATACGGCCATCGGGCTCGGTCATCACCACCCCAAACTCAACGGGGTTGGGAACGGGCTTGAGGACGAGAGTGGCCTCCGCGCCCCTGGCTCTGTGAAAGGCAAGCGCCTTCTCAATATCTAGGTCCGTGAGAGCATCGCCCGAGACAATAACAAAGGTGCTATCGTTGAGGTGCTCCTCTGCCTGCTTGACTGATCCCGCTGTTCCCAGTGGGGTCTCCTCGACAGAGTAGATGAGGTTGACATCCATGTCGGAGCCATCTCCAAAGTAGCGCTGGATCTCCTCACCCAAGTAATAGAGTGTGACAACAATGTCATTGATGCCCGCGCGCTTCAGGTGCTCAAAAATATGTTGCGCGATAGGCTTATTAAGAATAGGGACGAGAGGTTTGGGCCGGTTGGAGGTAAGCGGTCGTAGCCGTGTTCCCTCGCCGCCTGCCATGACAACGGCTTTCATGCGCCTATTGTACCGCGCTCACTCTCTGGGGGGCATGTGCAGGGAAATCTATTTTTGTGGTATCGTGGAGACGCTATGGCAGATCAAGCTGAAATGAGGTCCGTTTGGACTAAAGTCGTCGAACTGGCGAAACAGGCGGCGGTGGCCCCTGGGATGTACCGTGCACTGGATGCGAGCGTGCCCATTGCCTGGGAAGACAACAACTTTGCGATCGGGATAAACAGCACCGATGGCCTCCTCTCGGGGACACTTAAGTCGAACGAATCCCAGCTCAAGATCGAGCAGGCGTTGCGCCATGTCAGTGGCAACCGGGAACTGAAGCTGCGCGTTTTAGACTCACCGTCCATTGAGGCATGGAACGCGATTAAGAGCGGGGAAGCCGCACTTCTCAAAATGCAGCAGCAGCAGCAAGACCGTCTTGCGGCAAATCCGACCCACGCCGCCGATACCGCAACCTGGGACGATGTCTACGATCAGCTCAACCGGCTCTGGAGCGGTTTTGAGTACCGAACCATGGCCTCGGGCAAGGGGCGCTACATGCGAGAGGCGCTCACGATTGTCGAGGAAGCAATGGAAAAGCTTGGTGGCACGGGGGGCGAGCAAAACGAGCGCGCCTTTTCCCGGACACTGGAGCGCCTCGGCGCCATGACCGGTTCCGATCCGGCTCTGATCGGCTACCTGCTCTTTGAGCGCCGTCGCCTCTCAGGGAAATAAAGCTAATGGAGCTCGCGGCGAAGCGCTTCTGCCTCTTTGGGCGTGAGCTACTTGCTCCATGCTACTTGTTCCTACCATGCGGGCCAAGCCTGCACCTCCAGAAAAGCACGCGGCAAAGTCGCGCCACGGGCGGCCTGGGCACAACGGTGAGTTTATTGTCATCCATCACGGCAATGGGGACTATCTAGTGGGCAAAGATAGAATCTTTCATGAAATCCCGATGTAGGCTATGATCGAGGGGTATTTTCGCGGAGACACACCTCGTCTCCCCCTCACCCTCTACGATGCCTCGGGCGCTGCCCACACCATTGACTGCATTATTGACACGGGTTTTGTCGGTGAGCTTAAGCTCTCACCCTACGGGGTCGGTATGCTGCGCCCTCTATAGTGGAACCTCTTTAGCGGCACCGCCGACTGAAACGATAGATTTGTGTTATGGATGACCATTCCCTACGGGTTTTAGAGTTTGACGCGGTGCGAAAGCTTCTGGCTGAGCGGACGGCGTGTTCGCTGGGCGGCGAGCGAGCGCGGGAGCTGGCCCCGACGCCGCTGTTTGCGTTTATTTTAGAGTGGCAGCAAGAGACCACCGAGGCGCGCAAGGTCACCGAGGCACACGGGCCGTTTCCTCTGGGGGGCATTCATGATATCCGCCGCTCGCTCGCTCACGCCGATGTGGGGCAGAGCCTCACGCCCCATGAGTTTCTCACGCTTGTCTCCACACTAATGGGAGCCAGTAAGCTTAAAAGCTTTCTTGTGCGGCATGCTGAGAAAGCGCCGCTACTCTCGGATCGAGCGCAGGGAATTCAGGAGTTCCCTCAGCTTCTGGCGCAGATTGAGCTGTGTATTGGAAGAAGCGGCGATGTCTTAGACTCCGCATCGCCCGCGCTGGCGGCGGCGCGGGCAAAAGTGCGCGTGACCCACCGACGTGTCGAGGAGAAGCTCAATGCGGTGCTCAACTCCTCCGTAACACGCGGGATGCTTATGGACCCGACCGTGGTTCTGCGTGATGGCCGACGTTGCCTTCCTGTGAAGTCCGAGTTCAAGCGCCATGTCCCTGGCATCGTCCACGA
>JANNDD010000690.1:0-1216 GCA_031387365.1 Armatimonas sp.
TTCCTGTAGAGGTTTTGCTCCCTGGGAGAGATTCGGCCCCCAGATGCGAACCGGCGCGGTGTCGTAGGCCCAGAGATCCAGAGTCGCTCGTGCGCTGTCGGCGTCCCCGGCGAGCACATCGAGCTGTGTCAGCATGGTCTCTCGCCGAACGATGGTTGAGTCGGAGCGATCCAGAGCGACGATCAGGTAGCTAGAATCCTCTCCTACACGGCGCGGGCTCTTGGTCGTTGAGTGGCAACCTGCCGTAAGGAGAAGCGCCGCGAGGGCAAGTGCATAACCGTCTCTTCGTTTCATTCTGTCTCCTCGTTTCATTTGGTAAAGAGCCACCGATCCCCGAATCGCACGCTCTCTTGACCCGCTGGTGTGTTTCGTCTTGGTGCCTCGTTTTACTCCCACCAGGAGAAAGCGTTCCGATCAATCAGTAGCGGAGAGACAACGCTTGTCTCAACAACCTCAAGGGGCTGCGAGGTCTGTTTCCCACACCCGGCTAGGGCGAGGAGTCCGGCAGCGACGATCAGGGCAGAGGAGCGCATTTTCATACCCTCCTATGCTTCGCTCGTAAGCGAATGCGTCACAATCTAAAAATATATTTTTCGTGGATCTTGACAGGATTTAGGATCGCTGATAATATCAGTCTCGCTTCACTTCGCGGGACTCACCGCACTCGAAGCCTCTTCGGAGAAGACTCTCTTCTCCCCTTTACTGATTAAAAAGCGACTCGGGCTTCCGAATCGTAAAACCAGGTTCCAGACACTTTTAATCCCTTTGCCTTTAGGCATTGGTGTGTCTGATGGTGGTTCTCAGGAAAGGCAAAAAGAAGAGGCTATGAAAAACAACAACACCCCCACTACCCTCCAGCGGACAGGGCATAGCGTCCGCCGACAGCAGCAGCGCGGGATTACCCGTGAGCTGGTTGCGCTTGCGTTGCAGTTTGGCAAGCGCTATCACGTCGGTGGTGGGCGAGTCGCCTACTACCTGGGCAGACGTCACTTTCCCCAGGGGCTCACTGCCTCTTTAGCCGACCGCGCCGAGGGGCTGCTGGTCGTTTTGGCGGGGGATGTGCTGGTGACGGCCTACCGCAACACCGCCGGATTTCGGGCAACCCGCAAGGGTTTTTGGCGCAGAGGACCGAGCGTGTGACCCTGATCCCACGCTGGTCCACCCCGGCAGAGAGTCTCTGCCAATCCGCTTTCGTGTGTGCACTCCTGGTGAGAGC
>JANNDD010000700.1:0-1906 GCA_031387365.1 Armatimonas sp.
CCCCAATCTCTCCTGGCACTGGTGGCTCTCCGATGGGGAGCTCAACGAGGTGCAGTACACCGGGCGCAAGGGCTACTACCACGCCCTCGGCCCGGCGCACGCCCACACGATTTATGCGGGGACGCCCGCCAACTTGCGCGATTTTCTCTTGCAGATGCAGGGCAGCGCAAGCGATGTGGTCAATCGGCAGATCGAGAAGTTTTTAGACAACGCGCACGCCGGGCTACGCAAAGACTCCGAGATGGAGACAATTAAGAGCTACAACTCGGCACGGCAGATCTATGCGGGGCTTTCGAGTAAGGGCAAGAAGCTAGATCGCGGCGCACTCTCGCGCCTCTTCACCGATACTACCCTCAAAGAGAAGTTCAAAGTTAAGCCAGTGGATGAGCTGATTACCTATCGCTCGGTCAATGGTAATAAGGCGCGCACCAAGTTCTGCCCCGCCACCAATGTGCAAGCCCTGATGACCTACGAGCTGATGCGCGAGAACCTCTCATGTACCTACTTTATCGAGACGCGCGATATCCGACACTTCGACTCGCACCACAGCCGCAAGAACCTCTGGGCGGGCGATGGGGTGACTCCCAAAGGCCAGCCGGATCAGACCACGGGCCTCAAGGAGGAGCTCTGGGAGCCGCTGCTGACCCTGGTGGAGCTACTGAAAAACACGCCGCACAAGACCACGGGCAAGCCGATCTGGGACTACACGACCATCGTGCTGACCAGCGAGTTTGGTCGCTCCATTCACGGCGACGTGGACGATATTATCAAGTCCAACCTGCCGCTCTCGGAGAAGAAGCAGAAAGTGGACGGTCAAGATATCTCCGAGCACTGGTTCGTGACCAGCGCGGCGTTTCTGGGGCCGAAAGTCAAAGGTGGGACGCAGTGGGGGCGCGTGGGAACCAAGACCATGCAGGCCATCCCGCTGCTCGCCGACGGTGCGCTTCATCCGGACTTTCATCCCGTCACCGGCGAAGGCCCAGCGGGCTGGAACGACAAAACCAGCGCTCGCTACAGTGCCGCCAAAGATAAAGAGTACCGCGAGCTCATTCCCAACCACGGCGATGTCTACGCCACTGCGCTCTACCTGTGCGACATTCCCAAGCGCACACAGACCGGGCGCAATGACCGCAACCCGCTGACGTACATCAAACGCACTGCCGATTGAAATCGGCGGGATATAATGCCCTTCGTGATTGAGCTGAAAAGTGTGGGGGTGACCTATCCCACGGGTAATGTGACGGCGCTGAAGGATATTTCCTTGCACCTACCGGCGGGCGCGTTTGCCTTTCTCGTGGGGCCGACCGGCGCGGGCAAGTCCACACTGCTCAAGCTGCTCTACGCCGATGTACGTGCCACGGAGGGGAGCCTCTCGGTGGCGGGGCGCGAGATCACACGGATTGCTTCCAAAGAGATTCCCGCGCTGCGGCGGCAGATGGGGATCGTGCTCCAGGACTACGGTTTACTGCCTCAGCGCACGGTCTGGGAGAACGTGATGTTTGCCTGTGAGGTGCTAGGGATGGTGCGTAAAGAGGCGCGCTTGCGGGTTCGGGAGCGGCTTGAGCAAGTCGGGATGCTCGCGCGCTGCGATGCCTTTCCTGCTCAGCTCTCCGGCGGCGAGCAGCAACGGGTCGCGATCGCGCGGGCGCTGGTGGGCAAGCCTGCCCTGCTGATTGCTGATGAGCCGACGGGCAATCTTGACCCGGAGACGAGCGCAGGGATCATGGAGGCTCTGCTCGCGATCTGTGCCGAAGGGACGACCGTACTGGTGGCAACCCACGATAAAAACTCGGTGGACCGCTTGCGCCGCCGCGTGATCGCGATCGAGCGCGGAACCCTCGCCCGTGACGAGGCCGAAGGGGCGTACGGGTACGCCGAGTGATGCAGGCATTTCCGTTCTTGTTGC
>JANNDD010000729.1:0-2244 GCA_031387365.1 Armatimonas sp.
GCAGGCAGTGGCGACCGGATATGGATGAGGAGCGGGCCATGTGTCTGGATCTCACACCCCACATCGTCGCTGTCCTAGAAGATCGCACCGTGATTCTGTGCTGCTGGATGCGACTTTTCAAAGCGCTGCGCGAGAGAGTGACCGAGCTTCCCGCCTACTGGCTAAACGCCGAGGATGCGGAAGGCTGCCTAGTTTTCCACCTGGCACCGGAACCAGAAGGAGAAGAATCGTGAAAAAGAGCTTAGATCAGCGCTTCGAGCTGGAAGACAGCAAGCAGCGCAAGGCCGATTGTCGGGTGCGGGTCTTCGTGCCTGTCCCTGAAGGTGAAATGAAAGAAGCGGTGGTGCTGGTGAGCTGGTCTCCCTCGGAGCCGGGATTCGCCACCGGCCCCTGGCTGGAGACCATCGTTTCCGGTTTCCGAGGTGGCCTAGCCGACGTGCAGAGCGAGCTGGACTTCCTGCTCATCGAGCACTACGCCGGTCGTAAGTACCAGATGGGTAGCATCCTGATGAACTTCGACGAGGAACTGGGCTTGGTTCTCTTCAAGGAGACTATCCCCAATTGCAACAGTCCCGCCACGAATCTACGGACGGGACGGCGCAAACCTAAGGCGACAGACAATGCCCCTGCGGTACGAAACCGTCGCCTGCTCCACTGGACTCCTCTTTGCCGTGAGGCGGTCGAGGATGTCGTCGGCGAAGGGCTGGATACTCCAACTCCAATCGCCACGATGACAGCCGCGACAGAAGCGATCTACTCCGTAAAAGAAAGGTTGGTAGTCGCTTCAGCGGAGCCCATCTGCCCCAGCGGAGCTTGGCATGAGGTCTCTGCATGAAAGAAACCGAACCTGCCGAGATCGTTTACGATGGCCCCTGGCACTACAAGGGCTACCACGGCGTAAAGTCGGTCTGCTACCTGAGGCTCTACCAGCCTCCAGAACCCAGAACCGCCATCGCCATCTTCACTGAGCTAGAAGGAAATCACGGAACGTCGGTGACGAATCGAATCGAGGTGCTGGCAACTCTGGCCTGGGAGTTTTTACAAGCGTCCAGCAGCTTCCAAGCTTGCCAAAAGCCTAAGGCGGCTCCTGTGGTCATCGAGCACTACCCAAACCGAGGAGTGCACAACACACATACGGTGCACAACACACATACGGAACGGTGGCAATTTCCCGAGAGCTTTGACTTTGTTGAGTTCTCACGAAAACCTGATGGCAGCTTTGAGAAGCCGAAATGGCGGCGAACTAGCCGCCTGATGGTCGAGCAGCTACTCGGACAGCCACTCAGAACATTGCCCGCAAACACATTGTAAAATCACTCTCTCCCCGCAGGCACACGCACTGCGGGGATTTTTTTGTCCTTGAGCGTGAGTGCAGTTACGAGAGCGTGAGTGCAGTTACGAGCGTGTAGAGTACCCGGATCGGTTGGCCTGTACCCCTGATTTGGTCCAGTGACTGAGTTAGTCGCACCCTGCCCATCTGCCGTTTGGGGCAAGGTGGAAGGGCGACGCCACCCTCTTCCCGAGGTGCTTCCACAGAGGTGGACGTGAAAAGGCGGTCACACAGCTACTCAAGGGGCCGCCGAAGGTGGCATTCCCTCTAGAAACTAACTCAGTCACTGGACTAGTTTTCGGGGGGCAGCGCACGGTAGGAAAGAGTCTGAACCTCCCCAACGACTAACTCGGAGTCGCACAGACTGAGGTCATGACGCATGAGGCCATCTACAGTTTCCTGGAGAGCATAGTGTTTGAGCCGTTGACGAATCAGCCCCTGATAGATACCCGCCGCTTCATCGGGCAGCTGGGCGATTCCGAACTGTGTCCGCTCTTCTGTGCGTTCACGCAAAGGCACTACGAGCCGCTCGACAAGGTAGGTGGGTGCAGTGATATCCGTTTCCACCTCGCCGAACTCAATCCAGACAGCAAGACGGGTTCGGTCGCTGGCATCGAAGATAATCGCCCGGTCTACCAGCTCGCAGGCAGGGGGCAGGAAGCGCATAGCTCGCTCGTAGCGATCCGCGATCTTCTCGCGGGGTACGTCGTGCCCGCCTTCTTGAACCCGGCCCGCCACACGCCTGATGTTGATAAGAGGGTTGCTGGTTGTGACAAAAACCAGCGTGACATCGAAGCCTGCTTCTTTGAGCGCCATAATGTCCAAGAGGGTACTCGGGTGAGAGAAGACCGTCTCAAAGGCATGGCTAACACCTTGCTCACGATAGGTTTTCCGGAGATCGCGTGCCCGGTGGA
>JANNDD010000732.1:0-3186 GCA_031387365.1 Armatimonas sp.
ATCTTCTCGGAAGAACGGACGGCACGAGATGCCCAGAAGAATTCCCAGGCCGCAGAGGGTGGGGATGAGCGACGAGCCACCGTAGGAGATCAGGGGCAGCGGGATGCCCGTTGTGGGAGCGCAGGCGGTCACGACGGCCATATTGATCAGCGCTTGCCCGGAGACCATCACCGTCAGCCCTGTTGCCAGAAACCGCCCGAACGGGTCCTTGGTGCGTAGCGCGATACTCAGGCCACGGCAGGCCAGGCCAAAAAATCCCAACAAGACGAGCGAGGTTCCCAGGAGCCCGAACTCCTCACCGACCACGGCGAAGATAAAGTCCGTGCGCTGTGCAGGCAGGCCGCCCGGACGCTTCTCGTGGCTATTGCCCAGACCCACCCCGGAGGTGCCGCCACTACCCAGCGCCACGAGCCCGCGCCAGACCTGGTAGCCATCCTTTTCTTTGTCCGCTTCAGGGTGGATGAAGGTCAGCATCCGGCGCATCCGGTAGTTAGGCTCCTCCGGGTGGCTCTTGCTCGGCAAGTAGAGGGTTCCCACAGCAAGAAGAGCGCTGACTCCCAGGAGAATGGCAAGGTGCTTTCGCTGGACGCCTGCTGCCGTGAGCATAATCAGATAGATCACAAAAATCGTTGCCGCAGTGCCCAAGTCGGGCTGGCGCTCCGTCAGCACAATCGGAATTCCCACTGCTATGGAGAGCCAGAAAACGCCCCTGCCCGTCTGGATCAGGGCCCGTTTCTGCGTTAATACCCAGGACAAAAAGAGAACCACGGCAAGCTTGGCAAGCTCAGAGGGCTGAATGACTATGGGGCCAAAGCCAATCCAGCGCCGGGCACCCAGCGACGAGTGTCCACTGCGCCAGACGATGAGGAGTAAGGCGATGGAGATCAGTAGACCGGGAACGGCCAGATGTTTCCACCACCAGTAGGGAATCCGCGAGCAGATCAGTAATCCACCCAGGCCCAGCAAGCCGTAGGTCAACTGCTTACGGGCGAAGTAGAAAGGATCGTTGTTGTAGTCATCGTAGGCCAGTGCGATACAGTACGACGAATCATACACCATCACGATTCCGAACATCAGCAGGAGCAAGATGATGACAAAGAGCCACCAGTCTGGTGCGAGCCGTCGTTGATTCTCATTCATAGTAAGTCCTCTACAGCATCCCGAAAAACCTGACCGCGCTGCTCAAACCCCGTGAACATGTCGAAGCTTGCAAAGCCAGGCACCAGTAGCACGCTCTCACCCGAGCGTGCCTGCGCCGCCGCACGCTGCACCGCATCGGCGAGTGAGTGTGCCTGTTGCGTGTTCGTAAAACCGCTTTCCGCGAGCGCGTCCCCTAAAAGAGGGCCATGCTCCCCGATCAGTACGACGTGGCGCACATGGTGGGCCAGAGCCTCTACCATAGGCTGGATATCTCCGCCTTTGTGCCGTCCCCCCGCGATGGCAACCACGCCCCCGGAAAGAGCGGAGAGCGAGGCGGCGACAGCGGCGGGGTTGGTGCACATGGAGTTATTGATAAAGCGCACGCCGTGCTTCTCTCCAACCAGCTCCATCCGATGTGCCACGCCACGGAAGCCACGCAGCCCCTCCGCAATTTTTAGAGGGTTCAGGCCAAAAGCAAGCCCCATCGCCGAGGCCGCGACGGCGTTGGCGAGGTTGTGTTTTCCGGGAACGAGGAGCTCCTCAGGAGACAGATGTAGCGCGGGGGCGAGGGCGGGGGCCTCCCCATGGAAGGGGAGGCGCATGCCCTTCCCACTCCCACCACTCAGGCAGCGGACATAGCGGTCATCGGCATTCACAACCGCAAAGTCGCTATGCTGCTGTGCGGCAAAAATCCGCGCCTTGGTCTGCCCGTACTCGGACATCGTGGCATAGCGATCCAGGTGATCCGTGGAGAGGTTGAGCCATGCTGCGATCCGGGGGCGGAACGAGCTCACCCACTCCAACTGAAACGACGAGATCTCCGCGATAATCACGGCATCTTTGGGAGCTTGGGTGGCGGCCTCGATCAAGGGCAGACGCTTGCCGTAATCCTCGGCGATATTGCCTGCAAGATAGGTATTCTTTCCCGCAGCCTGGCAGATCGCCCCGAGCATGGCGGCCGTTGTTGTCTTGCCGTTGGTGCCCGTGATCGCCAGAATGGGGGCGCTTGCCAGGCGGTACGCGATCTCGATCTCACTGGAGATTTCTATGCCACGTGCCTGGGCGGCAAGCAGGGGCAGGGCGGTGGGAGGGACACCTGGCGAGGGGACGACCAGCACAAGATTCTCTGGTAGCTCCGTGGTGCCCAGCCAGAGTGTCACACCCGGAAGCGCCCGCGCCTCGGCCACGCGCTCAAACGAGAGCTGCTCCTCTGGCCTGGCATCACAGAGAACCACCTCAGCACCCTCCGCCACCAGGGCGCGCGCTGTCGCGAGGCCCGTTGCCGCCAGACCAAGAACCGCAACTCTCATCGCATTCCTCCGATACAGAGAATCCCGACCAGCGCCGCCGCCAGTGCCATCATCCAGAAACGCACCACAACTTGCACCTCGTGCCAGCCCAGCTCCTCAAAGTGGTGGTGGAGCGGGGCGCGCCGAAAGACCCGGTGGCTCTGCGCGTACTCCAGCCCGTGCTTGATCCGCCGGTACTTAAAGACATAGCGCTGGAGCATCATCGAGGCGATCTCGGCCAGATAGACCGCACCAACCACAAAGAGCAGGATTTCCTGTTGAGAAACAACTGCCGCCGCCGCCAGGCCCATTCCTAGCGCCAGTGAGCCGGTATCGCCCATAAACACCCGCGCGGGGTAGGCATTGAAGCACAAAAAACCCGCGCATGCCCCGGCCAGCGCCCCGTAGAAAACGGCCATCTCCGGATCGGGGCTAAGGTTAAAGGCGACATAGCCCAGCGCCGCAGACGTGATCAGGGTCGTGCCACTTGCAAGCCCATCGAGGCCGTCGGTGAAGTTCACGGCATTGCCAAAGCCAATAATACATAGTGCCGCGAGCACGTAGTAGGCAAACCCCAAGTTCACCCCGAGCACCATGGTGTTATGCTTGTCGAAGTAGAGATAGAGCGCAAAGCCCAGCGCAACAGCCGCTTGCAGGCCCAGCTTCGCCCGCTCCGAGAGGCCCGCTTTATTTTGCTTTTTACGCGCCTTGCCCACATCATCGAGAACACCAATCATGCCGCCGCACAGAAAGACCA
>JANNDD010000734.1:0-14744 GCA_031387365.1 Armatimonas sp.
GTTGTCTGGCGCAACTGGACTCTTGTGCCAACGGCGCGGCTCGCGAAAACGATCGGCACGACACCGGCGAATATCAAGAAACTCGGCGCCGCGCTGGGGCTCCCCGCCCCAAAACGCATCTCCGCCGATCAGTGGCGGCGCTCATCGTTGACAATCATCCGGCGCAATTGGCACTTACTACCCTACGAACAGCTGCTGATCTTGCTAGACTGGACACCGGAGAAGCTGGCCTTCACACTCCAGGAGGACGATTTTCTCTACATCAAGCTCGGGAGTCACAAGCCAAAGTGCCAGACCGTGCGCTGGCAGGAGCCTGATGCTACGGCGCAGAAGCGAGCCGCGGAGCTGGCGGCGCTGGTTCATGAGAGCTTCCCCAAAAAGCAAGAGCCACTTTTTGCGTTTGTGAAGGCGCTGGAGAAACCCACAAAACCTCGCCCCAACTCCAGACCCAATCCATTCTCGCCGCGCTTTTGTTACTCCTACCACGCGCTCTACGGCGATCCTCTCCTCGAGAAAGAGGCCGATCCGTACCCTGATGGCTACCTGGCGCGCCTTGCGGCGTCCGGGGTGGACGGGGTTTGGATGCAGGCAGTGCTGAGCAACCTTGCTCCTAACCCATGGAACCCAGCGGCCAGCGCTCACTACGAGGAGAGGCTTGCGGGCCTACGCAAGCTCACAGAGCGGGCGAAGAAGCACGGGATTGGGGTATGGTTGTACTGCAACGAGCCGCGCACCCTGCCGCTGGCTGCATTTGCTAAAGCCCCCGACGTGAAAGGCATCACAGTGGGGGAGCACGCGACCCTGTGTACGGCAGTCCCTGCGGTGCGTCAGTACCTCACCGATGCCATTGCCAGTGTTTGCGCTGCCGTGCCCGAGCTGGCAGGCTTCTTTTCCATCACCTACTCCGAGAACCAGACCCACTGCTGGAGCCACGGCGAGGGGGCGAAGTGCCCTCGCTGTGCAAGCCGAGGGGCGGTTGCCTCACTCACGGACGTCAACACGGCCATTCACGCGGGCCTTGCCAAAGCTGGAGGTAAACAAAAACTTATCGTCTGGGACTGGGCCTGGCCCGATTCCGTTGTGGCCGACGCGATTCTAAAACTCCCTCGTGATGTGTTGTTCATGAGTGTGAGTGAGTGGGATCTGCCGATTCGGCGCGGCGGCGTTGCGACCACCGTGGGTGAGTACAGCCTCTCCGCCGTGGGGCCGGGGCCACGCGCGACCCGGCACTGGGCGCTGGCAAAGGCGCGAGGCATCAAGACGGTCGCTAAAATCCAGGCCGCCAACTCCTGGGAGCTCTCCGCCGTACCGTATGTGCCTGCCGTCGCCAACACGGCAAAACACGCCGCTCGGCTCAAATCCGCGCAGGTGGACGGCCTAATGCTCGGTTGGACACTGGGCGGCTACCCGTCGCCGAATTTAGAAGTCGTCGCCGAGATCGGGCAAGGGGCGAGTGCCACAGATGCCCTGCACACGGTTGCCCATCGCTGGTTTGGTGCGCGTGATGCGGCACAAATCGTAGCGGCTTGGACGGCGGTTTCTTCTGCCTACGAGGAGTTCCCCTTTCATATCCAGACCATCTACAACACCCCGTTTCAACATGGCCCCGCGAACTTGCTCTGGGAGAAACCGACCGGCTATCGGGCAACTATGGTTGGCTTCGGCTACGACGATCTCAACACCTGGCGCGCCGTCTACCCACCCGAGATTTTCATCGCCCAGCTCCGCAAAGTCGCCGAGGGGTTTGAGCGCGGCGCACAGTCTCTGCAACACAGCGGCAACCCGGCCGTCCGTACCGAAGCGCATCTGATGGAAGTTGTGGCGATTCACTTCGCGAGTGTCGCCAACCAGGCTCGCTTCATCCAAATACGTGGTACAGACTCCCTGGAGCGCACGAAACTCCTAGACGACGAGGCTATGCTCACCCGTCGCCTGCTCACGCTCCAAGCGCAGGACTGCCGCATCGGCTTTGAGGCATCGAATCAGTACTACTATGTCGAGATGGACTTGCTGGAGAAGCTAGCCAATATTGCGTACCTGCGGGAAGGATTCTCAAAGGGCGGGGAGAATCTAACGGCATGATACGAATCGGGCTAGTGGATTTTGACACGTCGCACGTCGAGGCCTTTACCCAGCGCCTCAACCATGTCGCCATTGTCGAGAGCGAGTGGGTGGACGGTGCCAAAGTGGTGGCGGGCTGCCCCGGCGACTCCAAGATCATGCCCGAGCGCATTGCGGGCTATGTCGAGAAGCTAAAAAGTTTTGGCGTTGAGCTGGTCGAGAAGCCCACGGATCTCCTTGGCAAGATTGACGCCGTGATGATCGAATCCCAGCAAGGCTCGCGGCACTTAGAGCGCGCCCGCCCGTTTCTCGAAGCAGGAATCCCGACGTTTGTGGATAAGCCCTTTGCCGGGAGCCTTAAAGAGGCTGACGCAATGATAACGCTCGCACAGAAGCACAACGCCCCGCTCATGAGCTGCTCATCGCTGCGCTACGACCCACAGATCACGGCAGCCCTCGCGAAACAAACCGAGCTGGGGAAGCTACTCTCCGTCGAGGTCTGGGGGCCGTGCGCCCTCCATGACGGCAACCCGGGCTTGCTGCACTACGGCATTCACGGTGTCGAGATGCTCTACACGCTCCTCGGGCCAGGCTGCGTGGAAGTCCAGTCGTGGCGTACGGAGCCAGGAGAAGTGCTCATGGCCCGCTGGCCCACCGGGCATCTTTCCAGTCTGCGGGGCATTCGAGCGGGGCAGTACGGCTTTGGCTTTGTGGCGCACTACGAAAAAGGCAACCAGCCCTACTCCATCACCGGGTCGGCCTACTACCGCGAGATGCTTAGGGCTATTGTCGGGATGTTCCAGACGAAGAAACCTGCGATTCCCTACGCCGAGATGCGTGAGCTGATGGCATTTGTCGAGGCTGCAGATAAAAGTGCGGCACTCGGAGCAAAACTGCAGAAAGTGGGCTAGTCCCATGTCCCCTAAGCTTAAACACTGGCGCTGGCGGATTTTCAGTATCACTTGGCTCGCCTACGCCGGTTTCTACCTCACCCGCAAGGGCTTCTCCGCCGTCAAGTCCATCTTGAAGGAGCAGTTTGGTGTCTCCAAAGCTCAGCTTGCGGTGGTGGATACCGCCTATAATATCGCCTATGCCTTTGGGATGATGGGCTTCGGGGTTCTAGGGGACCGGCTGGGCACACGAAAAGTGATACTCGCGGGAATGGGAATCTCGATTCTCGTGGGAGTTGCCATGGGCTTCTCACACACGATGCTGCTCTTTGGCATACTCATGACGGTGCAAGGGCTGGTGCAGTCCACGGGCTGGGGACCACTGGCACGAAATCTTAGCCAGTTTTTCGGCACCAAAGAGCGCGGTCTGGTGATGGGGCTCTGGTGCACAAACTACTCGTTGGGTGGGGTGATTGCCACGGCTATCGCCGGGACAGCGGCGGAGAAGTTTGGCTGGCAAGCCGCTTTCTGGATTCCAGCACTGCTCCTGCTCGTGATCTGGGTGCTGTTTCTTCTCTTTCAGCGCGACAAGCCTGAGGATGTCGGGCTGCCTGCCATTGGCGAGGCTCCCCCGACGGAGGCGATGGAGAACGCGCTACGAGAAGAAGGCGAAGTCGCCCCCGTGGCATCGTCGTGGACAGATGTTCAAGCGGTGATCAAGAATCCGATGGTGCAGCTTCTCTGTGGGGTTTACTTTGCCATCAAACCAATCCGTTATTTATTTTTACTCTGGGGCCCGCTTTATATCCATGAGCGCCTCGGGACGGGGGTCGCGGAGTCGGCGCTCATCAGCGTGACATTTGAGGTTGGCGGGCCGATTGGGGCGCTACTGGGTGGCTGGATCTCGGATAAGCTCCTCGGAGCGCGCCGGATGCCCGTCTGTGTGGTGAGTCTGATCATGGTCGCCCTCTGCCTGGCACTCTTCGGATTTTTACCCGCCAATAAGTTCGCGATTGGGGGCGTGCTGGCGGTGATGGGGGCCTTTCTCTATGCCGCCGACTCTCTGGTAACGGGCACGGCTGCGGTAGACTTCGGAACGCGCAAGGGCGCGGCGACAGCGGCGGGGGTGATTAATGGATCGGGCTCGTTCGGGCAGATCATTGGGGGATTTCTCCCTGGCCTGATTGGTGACAAACCCGCGGACTGGAACCCGCTGTTCTGGGGGCTTTCAGTCGGAGTGGTCATTGCCGCCCTCGCACTGGCCCCGAAGTGGAACGCAATGCCCAAAGGTGCCACCGATTGAAATCGGCGTCTACAATAGCCTTCGGCTGCGAAGCCCGTTCCGGGCTAGGGAATTTATAGCCCGGAACGGGCTTTGCGGCGCAAAGCGCCACTGTAGACGCGGGTTTTTAACCGGCGGATATAAAGTTATGGAAATCATCAACCCGGCGACGGGAGTTCTTTTGACAACGGTTGCCGCAGGGAACGCCGCAGACATTGACAGCGCTGTACAGAAAGCTCAGCGTGCCTTTGAGGGGGAGTGGGGGCACTCGGCACCGCGTGAGCGAACGGCGGCGCTGCAAACACTCGCGGCTGCTCTGCGGGACAACGCGGAGGAGCTGGCACAGCTAGAGTGTGCGAATGTTGGCAAACCCCTTGGTTCAGCGCGGGGGGAGATCGGCTACGCCGCGCGTGTTCTAGACTACTATGCGGGCCTCGCCTCCGTAGCACGCGGGGAGACCGTCGGCTTGTCAGGGGGGCTGGGGCTGACCCTGCGCGAGCCGCTGGGGGTCTGTGGGCTCATCGTTCCCTGGAACTTTCCGCTGGTCATCACGCTCTGGAAGCTCGCGCCCGCGCTGGCAATGGGCAATACGGCGGTGATCAAGCCCGCGGAGTGGACGCCCCTTACCGTGCTACGACTCGCGGAGCTGGCGAAGGGGATCTTGCCCGAGGGCGTCTTGAATGTCGTGACAGGAACCGGAGCCGAAGCGGGCGCGGCGCTCGTGGCGCACCCCGGCGTTCGGAAAATCTCCTTCACTGGCTCCACGGCAACGGGCCGTGCCATCATGGCCTCGGCGGCACAGACTGTCAAACGCGTTGCTTTAGAGCTGGGCGGCAAGTCGGCAAGCCTTGTGTTTGCCGATGCGGACTTGGAGAAAGCCGCAGGCTCGGTGATGAGTGTCTTTGATAACACGGGCCAGGACTGCTGCGCCCGGAGCCGCTACTTAGTCGAGAAATCTGTCTTCAATGACTTCGTCGAGTGTTTCGTGGAAAACACGAAGAAGCTCATTGTTGGTGATCCACTGGCCGAGAACACAGATCTGGGGCCGCTCGTCGCCGCAGCGCACCGGGAGCGCGTGCACGGCTTTGTCGCGCGTGCAGGCATCAAGCCGCTGATCGGTGGCACAAAACTCGATGGCCCTGGCTGTTTCTACCCGCCGACTGTCTTTACCGGAGTCACCTCAGACTCCGAAATTGCCCAGCAAGAAGTCTTTGGCCCCGTCGTGACCCTACTGCCTTTTGAGACCGAGGCCGAGGCGATTGCGCTTGCCAATAACACCCTCTACGGGCTCTCAGGCTCGCTCTGGACACAAGATGCCGCTCGCGCCATGCGCGTCGCCCGCGCCATGCGAACGGGAGCACTCTCCGTGAACTCGTCAAGTAGCGTCCATTTAGAGCTGCCCTTTGGCGGCTACGGCCAGAGTGGTCTGGGCCGCGAGCTGGGGCCGCAAGCCCTCGACGCCTACAGTGAGGTAAAAAGCATCTACTGGGCGCAGTGATCGCTCCCCCTCCGAACCCACCCCCAGCCCCTCCCTCTACGAAGGAGGGGAGTTATGAGGAAAACGATGACACGAGAAGAGCTTGGAAAAGCAGTCGGAAGTGGCGAGATTGATACGGTTCTCGCCGTGATGCCGGATCTGTATGGACGTCTGCTAGGGAAGCGCCTTACGGGGCACTATTTTTTAGAGCATGTTATTGATGATGGCATGCATGTTTGCGATTACTTGCTAGCCTGTGATATCGAGATGGACCCGGTTCCGGGCTATGCTTTTACCAACTGGGAGCGCGGCTACGGCGATCTGCATGTCCAGCCGGATCTGAATACCCTACGTCGCGCTGCCTGGCTGGACAAAACCGCGATTGTCTTGTGCGACTCACCTGCGAGTATTGCTCCGCGCACCATGCTTCAGGCGCAGATTGCTATGCTCAAATCCCGTGGACTGACCGCGATGGGTGGCACTGAGATCGAGCTTTATGTATTCGACGAGAGCTACGAGGCGCTACGCGAGAAACACTACGCCTCGCCCAAGACGGCGGGGCGCTACATTGAGGACTACCATATTTTTCAGGGGACGAAAGAGGAGGCGCTCATAGGCGCGATCCGGCGTGCACTCGATGCCAGCGAGGTGCCGATTGAGTCCAGCAAGGGGGAGTGGGGCCCTGGTCAGCAGGAGATCAATCTTCTCTTCTGTGAGGCGCTGGAGCAGGCCGACCGTAATGTGCTCTACAAGCACGCCGCCAAAGAAATCGCCTGGCAGCAGGGCAAGGCCGTGACGTTTATGGCCAAGTGGGATGAGACGCTAGCAGGCTCCAGTATGCACGTCCACCTCTCGCTCTGGCGGGAGGACGGCACGAACGCCTTCTCCGACGAAGCCTTCTTCCTGCAGTTTCTTGGGGGCATGATGCACCACGCCCGCGCGATCACGGCGTTTTTTGCGCCGAATGTCGCCAGCTATAAACGCTACCAGGCGGGCTCGTTTGCCCCGACCAGTATCGCTTGGTGTCGAGACAATCGCACGGCGGGCTTCCGGGTCGTGGGCTCTGGCAAGTCGCTCCGCATCGAGTGCCGCATCCCCGGTGCCGATGCCAACCCCTATCTCGTCTATGCGGCGCTGATCGCCGCCGGGTTAGATGGAGTGGATAACCAAATCGCGCCGCCGCCGCTCTTTGAGGGCGATGTCTACGAAGCCAATAACTTGCCCCGAGTCCCTGCGTATCTCCGTGAGGCAATCCATGAGTTCGAGAAAAGCGACTTTCCCGCCCGTGCCTTCGGGCCGGAGATCGTCACCCACTACTCCCACTTCTGGCGCACCGAGCAGCGCAAGTTCGATGAGGTGGTCACCGACTGGGAAAAGAAGCGCTTCTTCGAGCGAATTTAGAGCGGAAACGGGATACCATAGAGGCATGAAACGGAAGTATTCTGGCTTTACCCTTCGCGAGGCTCTGGAGCTGATTCCTGCCGATGTGCTGATCCGCTGGGAGCTACCGCTTGGCCAGCGAGAACCTAGCGCGAACTTTCAAGAGAACCGCCGACGCTTGGAGGCATTTGATCTGGAAAACTCCGAGCAGGCGCGGATATTGCTGATGGATGCGATCTTTGCGGAGATCGTGCCGGAGCACCCACAGCTTAAAATCTGGAAGGCTGCCCCCCTAGAGACCGACACACTCACGGGAGTTGCGGACTACTTAATCGCCCCCAAGCGCGCGTTTGTGACCACTCCCTTGCTCTGTGTGGCAGAAGCGAAGAAAGATGACTTTCTGCAAGGGCGGGCACAGTGCCTTGCAGAAATGGCAGCCTGTCGCTGGAACAATCAGAAGAATGGGCATGAGATTGATATCTTTGGGATCGTCAGCAATGGAACGGGGTGGCAGTTCTACAAGCTTACTCCCCAAGGCGAGGTTTTTGAGTCTGATCTCTATAGCATCAAGTACCTCCACGAGCTTCTGGCGGCACTCGATTATCTCTGCACCGAGTGCGCGAAGCACACACAATCATAGTTTTCAGACAAAGGATAGACAATGCGTTTAGCAGATAAAGTGGCGCTGATTACCGGCGCAGGTTCAGGAATTGGGCGGCAGGCGGCCCTTCGATTTGCCCAAGAGGGCGCAAAGATTGTCGTGGTGGATTTGAATCTCGCGGCTGCTGAAGAAACCGTGGTGCTGGTGAAGGAGCAAGGGGGGGAGGCAGTCGCTACGCGTGCCGATGTCTCGAAGGCGACGGACTCCGCCGCCATGGTGGCCCTTGCCGAGGAGACCTACGGGGCGCTGCACATTCTCTTTAATAATGCAGGCATCTCCCACGCCGACGACGACAACGCGGAAACCACGGAGGAGGCTGTCTGGGACCTCACGTTTGATGTGAACGTGAAGGGCGTCTTCTTTGGCTGCAAGTACGGCATCCCCGCGATTCGACGGGCGGGCGGCGGCTCGATCATCAATACCGCATCGTTTGTGGCCGTTCTTGGGGCCGCGACTCCCCAGCTTGCCTACACCGCGAGTAAGGGCGCGGTGCTCTCCATGACCCGTGAGCTCGCCACGATCCATGCACGCGAAGGTATCCGGGTCAATGCCCTCTGCCCCGGCCCTCTCCGCACCGAGCTGCTCATGAAGTACCTCAACACGGAAGAGAAGCGTCAGCGCCGCCTCGTGCACATTCCCATGGGGCGTTTTGGGGAGGCACTAGAAATCGCCAACGCCGCCCTCTTCCTCGCCTCCGACGAAGCCTCGTTCACGACGGGCGCAACGTTCTTGGTGGATGGTGGGATTACGGCGGCATACGTGACGCCGGAATGAGACATTGGTCGGCAATGTGAGGAAAACGCACCATGGTTGTCTGGATTTGTACCGATATGGAGGGGCTCGCGGGGGTGGATCACTGGGACCAGTGCTACCATCCCGATGATAACGCGCCTGAGTACTTGTACGGCCGCGAGCAGCTCACGGCGGACACCAGCGCGGCGATTGCCGGGGCGTTCGATGCGGGTGCGACTGAGGTGCGGGTGCTCGATGGCCATGGGCGAAATAAAAATCAGGGTTTTACGGAGGCGCTGGACGCACGGGCGACGCGGGTCTGGATCGGGAGCCGCAAGCCGCTGCGGTGGGAAGGGCTGGACGAGAGCGTTCACTGCGTCGCGATGATCGGGCAGCACGCGATGGCGGGGACGATCAACGGGTTTCTTGACCACACACAGATTCCCAAGGAGCTGTGTCGCTTCTCAATGAACGGGGTGGAGTACGGCGAGCTGGGGCAGCTTGCGCTCTACGCCGGAGCGTATGGCGTCCCGCTTGCCTATGTCAGCGGCGACGAGGCGTGCTGTGAAGAAGTACAGCGTCAGTTCTCCCACGCGCTGACCACGCCCACCAAGCGCGGCACGGGCTGGGAAGCCTGCGAGCTCTACGACGGGGGCAACGTCCGAGCGGCGATCCGACGAGATATCGCCGAGGCGGTGCGGCTGGCAAAACGGCGCGATGCGTTTACACTGCCATCGCCGCTGACGATTGCCGTGGAGTGGGCCTACAGTGCGAAGGCGGATCGGCTGACAAAGGCTCCAGGCGTCACGCGCGTGGACGCCCGAACGGTCTCCTGGGAAATCACCGACCCGCTTGATATCTTCACCTGGCCCGGATAGCCTACGGCTTGAGCACGACCCCGTTCTCCATCACGGTGGGGAAGAAGTCGCCTTTCAGAACCTCGCCGGGCTGGACGGTGATGTGATGCTCGACAAGGTGCTGCTTGCCGGGCTCTTTCTCGTAGCGGGTCCAGCCGGGCATGTAGTGCACAGCAATCGCGGGACGGTTGCGCTCGGTGCGGTTGATCGGGGCGCCGTGCCAGGTGAGGCAGTGGTGGAAGACAACGCCGCCCGCCTTCACGGGCTGAGAAACAACTTCGACAGTTTCGCCGTCGGGGATCCACTCGGGCTTGTAGTCCGGTCCCCAGACATTGGGATCGCTCTCGTCGGTGATCGAGCCGATGGTGCCGCCGTTTTTTGGCCCCCACTTGTAGCTGCCCTTCACCATGCTCATACACCCATTGGACTCGTCGGCGTCCTCGATGGCAACCCAGGCGCTGATGAGATCGGCAGGCTGGATAATCGGCCAGTACGGGTGATCCTGGTGCCAGCCCGTGGGGCCACCCACACGCGCGGGTTTCTCCTGCATCTGATCGTGCCAGACGCGTACGGTATCGGTGTCCATGAGCTGCGCGGCGATCTTGACGATCTTCTCGTTGTAAAGATGCTGTCGAAACGCCTCCTCAGCCTGGAACATATTGACGATCTGGGTGACCACAAAGCCCTTGTCCTGACCCCAGGAGATATTGCGATTCGACTCAGCGGCATGGGTGGAGGTTCCCGACTTACAGCGGGCAAGCGCCTCGCGCAAACCTGCGGTTTCCTCTGGAGTCAACACGATGCCGTAGTTGAGGTAGCCATTTTCGCGGAAAGACGCGACCTGATCTTCAGTGAGCATAGATTCTTCGGTGAGCATGGACGTAGTATGCAGGATTTTTATGTCAAATACCAGCCGAAAGAAAATGTTGGTGTGTCTCCACTGCTCTGGCGCGACTCTTGCAAAAGCCCCGAGTCAGGATGAGAATTACCTACAGTTTACGTGAAGCGGATGTGCTGGCATGGCGGGAACGGGCAAACCGAACTTCGCCTCGATCAAGTACGAACTGGTGGATTTTGGTGGTAGCAGCAGTGCTTTCTGCTGGCCTAGGCGCGTGGCAAACCCCCGCGTTTTTCTTCTGGCTTGCCGTAGGAGCACTCGTTCTGGCGCTCCATCCCAAAGAAGCAATTCCCGACGAAGTGCTTGGTGTGCGGAGTGTAACCCTCGAAGAAACGGGTGTCCGGATTCACTCGCCTCGCTACCGCCGTTTGATCTTCTGGGACGCTTGCCAGTCGTTTGAGGAGGATGAGCACAACCTCTACCTGCCATTTAGCCCGCAGGGCATTCTGATTATCCCACGCCGTGCCTTCCCAAGCACCGAAGCCTGCACCGCGTTCCGTCAGGAACTGATTCGCAGGAGTGTCTGGGGACTACGTCAGGCCGCTTGACGGTTGCTTGACACACCGACGAGGCCGGTAGAAAGATCGGCACCAGGCAGTATATCCGTCTGGTAGCGACAGGTGTAGGCACCAGGGAGCAGGAGGGCCGCCTGAGCAGCATCCGGGTCTACCGCGACTTCCAAGGTTCCGGCATGCTCAATCGTATCCATGTCCTCGATCTCTGGACGGCCCAGTGAGACACCGAGTGTGTAGAGGCCCGGCTTGAGCAGCAGCTCGCCGAGAGTGAAGCGCACCCGCACCACCTCCCCAGGCTCCAGGCGCACGAGCTTGCCCTGAAGCGCCGATGAGCAGTCCACTAACCGGTAGGTGTTGGAGTCGGAGATCCAGAGTGTCACGGAGGCATCGGTCAGAAGCTGCTCCGCCTTGATCGTCAGCTCAAACTGGACTTTGCTCCCATTGTAGACCAGCGGCTGTGGTGTCCCATCGGCAGCGAAGGGCCGGAGCGCGAGTGAGAGAAAATGTCCCGTACCCGTGCCCGTGCGCTGAGCATTCCTGAGGTCACCACCGAGCGCCGTGCCCGTGCGGGTCATGAGCTGGTAGGTGGCGGCGACGCGGGCTACGGGGCCGTCTTCATGGAGCTGGCCGCCGTGTAGCAGTAAAGCGCGCGTGCAGAGCGCGGTCACCGCAGCGAGGTTGTGGCTGACAAAGAACACCGTGCGGCCACTTCCCGCCACTTCCTGCATCTTCCCGAGGCACTTCTTCTGGAACTCCGCATCGCCGACAGCCAGCACTTCATCAACGATCAGAATCTCAGGGTTCAGGTTCGCGGCCACGGCAAAGCCCAGCCGCATCGTCATCCCCGACGAGTAGCGCTTGACGGGGGAGTCGAGATGCAGTGCCACGCGCGGCCCCGCGAACTCAATGATCTCCTCGAAACGATTTTGGATCTCCTTGCGGCTCATCCCTAGAATCGCGCCGTTCATAAACACATTCTCGCGGCCTGTGAGCTCCGGGTGAAATCCCGTCCCGACTTCCAGCAAGCTCCCGACCCGCCCGTAGAGCGCAATCTGCCCCTCGGTAGGCTCGGTAATGCGCGAGAGTAGCTTGAGGAGCGTGGACTTGCCCGCGCCATTGTGCCCGATCAGACCGACCACTTCCCCTTGATGGACTTCGAAACTAAGACTGCGCACCGCCCAGAAGTCTTCTTTGGGAGACTGCTTGCCGCGTAGTGTCGCGAGAAGGTTCTCGGTGAGCGTCCCTGGCCGCGTGCCCTTCGGAGCAATCTTATAGAGCTTGCCAAGGTTCTCGACGCCTACCATCTTAGTGTTAGATGACATCGGCGAACCTCCGCTCCTGCATCCGGAAGATCAACAAGCCCACAAACAAGATCACCACACTCATCAGGGCGGCGTAGGCAACTTGCCAGGGCGCAATGAGCAGCGTCCCCCCCATAAGCGACCACCGGAAGCCTTCGATAAGAATCGCGGCGGGGTTGCCGACCAGATAGAGAGTTCCCAGACCGCCCAGCTTGCCCGCCATCTTCGCCAGTGGCCACTGCACCGGGGAGAACACCATCAGGGAGTTTAGCCAGACAGGCAAGACAAACTGCACATCCCGGTAGGAGACCATGAGAGCTGCCGCCATCATCCCCACACCGAGCGCCATGACTGCCAGCGCCCCGAACCACAGCGGGAGTGTCAGAAAAGCAAGTGTTGGTACGACATGGAAGAAAGGCATGAGCAGGACAAACGCTGCCAGCGCCACGAGGGTGTCCATCTGCGCCGCGACGGTAGAAGCAACGGGTAAGGTGAGCCTGGGGAAAAAGACTTTTGAGAGCATCGCGCTGTTGCCCACCAGGCACGTGCTAATCTTGAAGATGGAGAGGCCAAAGACGGTCCAGGCGATCTGTCCGGCGAAGGCACGCAGGAAGAATGCGCTGTCGCCTTGCGCGAAACCCGCGATTTTACCAAAGACAAAGCTTGCGATTGCAGAGGTGAGAAGGGGTTGAAGCACCACCCAGACCACGCCGAGTGCTGTCTGGCGGTAGCGCAGTAAGATTTCCTTCTGAGCAAACGTCCGCACGAGCTCCCAGTACTGCACCAGCTCATGAATATTAAGCGCCGCCAGCCCGTGTGGCGGGCGAACCAGAATCAGCGGCTTTGTCTCGGTCACCAGATATCTACTCCTGTGGAGCGCCACCAGGCGAGTGTCTCCAACAGAGTATCGGCTAAAGAGTGGGTCTTTCTCCAGCCGGTGAGCTGGGAGAGAAGAGCTGAGGAGCCGACGCACTCTGGCATGTCTGAGGGCCGTAGGCGTGCAGGGTCTACTTCCACCGTGACACGTGCCTGCGTCAGAGTGAGGAGGGTGTCCAAAATACTCTGTATGGCCACTGCCTCCCCACTACCAACATTGACGACGCGCCAGGGCGCAGGCTCGAGCTCGCAAAGCAGTAAACGATACGCCCGAACGACATCCCTCACATCAAGAAAGTCTCGGAGCGCCTCTAAGTTGCCGACACGCATCACGGGTGCATCGAGCCCTCGCTCGATCCGTGCCAGCTGACGGGCAAATCCTGGTGCCACAAAGACAGGGGTCTGACGTGGCCCCGTGTGATTGAAGGCGCGTGTCACCGTAATCGAGAGCTTTTCAGAAGCCAGTGGCTGCACTACAGTCTCCATCTCGGCTTTGGATTGTGCGTACGGGCCTTCCGGGCGGAGCGTGTCGGTTTCTGTGGCAGGCACGTTTGCTTGTGTGGTGCCGTAGACATAGCCTGTACTAGCAAGATGCAGGCGGCAGGGCTTCGCGCTCTCGGCCACCGCTTCCACCAGCATGCGCGTGGCATCCACGTTGGCAGCACGAATCCCCGCAACATCGGTGCCGGCACCAGACGCAAAGCCTGCCAGATGGAAAATAACATCAGGCGTGCTCTGTGCCAGTGCTTCCCGGATCTTAGCGGGGGCGCGCAGATCAGCCTCTAAAAGAGGCATGCCGTCGGGAAGCATCACGCCGGACGTATGGCCGTAGGTCGTGCCAAAGAGCTTCGCCCGAGGGTAGTACGCCGCGAGCTCCGCCGCGAGATACCCCCCAACAAATCCCGTTGCTCCGGTGATAAGAATACGCATGAACCAGTCGGCCCCCTTTGTTCGCCCCCATGAACGGGGGCGTGTTATTATCCTCGTGCCTCGGACACAAAGGGCGCGCCGCCCCTACAGAGTACCGAGCACCGAGTAAACTCGGTATGGCCCGGAGGGACTTCGTGTCGGCGAAGCCGTCAATAAGACACCCCCGTTCATGGGGGCGGCGATTCTATTTGCGCGCTTCCAGGCGGGCGATATCGGAGTCAACCATCATGTGAACTAGATCCTTGAAGCTAGTCTTACGTGCCCAGCCGAGCTTATCTTTCGCCTTCGCCGGGTCACCGATCAGAAGATCTACTTCGGCAGGGCGAATGAAGCGAGGATCTATCACAATGTACTTCTGCCAGTCCAGCCCGGCACGCTCGAAAGCGACCTCGACCAGCTCCTGGACGGTGTGCGTCTCGCCCGTTGCGATAACGTAGTCATCGGGGGCGTCTTGCTGGAGCATGAGCCACATCGCCTCGACATAGTCGCCCGCAAAGCCCCAGTCACGCTTGGCATCTAGGTTTCCCATGCGCAGTTCTGTTGCTAAACCAAGCTTGATCTTGGCGACGCCATCACTGACTTTACGTGTCACGAATTCCAACCCGCGACGAGGCGATTCATGGTTAAAGAGAATTCCGGACACGGCGAACAAATCATAGCTCTCACGGTAGTTTACCGTGATAAAGTGGCCATAGACTTTCGCCACTCCGTATGGGCTTCGGGGATAGAAGGGCGTTTCCTCGCGTTGGGGCACTTCGAGCACTTTGCCGTACATCTCCGACGAGCTGGCTTGGTAGAAGCGAATCTTTGGATTTACCGAGCGCACGGCCTCCAGTACCTTGGTGACACCCAGCGCCGTGAACTCGCCGGTTAGCACTGCCTGG
>JANNDD010000753.1:0-1441 GCA_031387365.1 Armatimonas sp.
CGCGCCCTCCGCGCCGCCAAACCGGATGCGATTATTCTCCACCCCGGCCCGATGAACCGTGGCCTGGAAATCTCCGGCGATGTCCCTGACCTGCCGCAAGCCGTGATCGAGAAGCAAGTCACCAACGGCGTCGCCACAAGAATGGCCGTGCTGTATTTATTGTTGGGAGCGGAAGGGTGAGTCTGCCGCCGATTGAAATCGGCGTCTGGGGGCGTTCCGCCAAAAAGTCGCTCAGCGACTCCGCATCTCTCCCAACCGCGGAGCGATTTCTTAGCCGCAGGCTTACTGACGCCCACGTTTTGTGGGCGGGTGAGAGAAGGCCATGACGACTAGGAACGACTGCCGGATTCAGCGGATTTGGGAGGAGGAACGACCGTGAATACCAGACGTGCCTTCGGCTTCATTTTGGGCGCTGCACTGAGCGGTTTTCTCTATGGAACCCTAAGCAATCTTATTTGGATACGCACGACGACTGTTCTCTTGCCCCTCGACCCGTGGGCGTATGGAGTTTTTACCGGACTATTCTTTGGGGGCGCTTCGGTAGCGATTGTTCTTGTGTGGTGGGGAAGTGCTGTCGCGGGAGCGACATTGTGGCGCTTGCGCCAGAAGCGTAGCGGAGACAGCGACGTTCACGTCGCTGGAGAAAAGTTATGATTTTACGAAACGGACGAGTAATTGACCCGTCGAGCGGGATTGACGGGGTCGGCGATCTTCGGATCGAGGACGGCAAGATTGCGGAGATCAAGCTGGGCGGCGGGATTTCGGGCGATCACGAGGAGCATGACTGCACGGGGAAAGTAGTCTGTCCGGGGCTGATTGATATCCATGTCCATCTGCGTGAGCCCGGCCAGGAGTACAAAGAAGACATGGCCTCGGGGCTGGGGAGCGCGGCGGCGGGGGGCTTTACCGCCGTCGCCTGCATGCCCAACACGACGCCTGTGATTGACTCCGCGCCGATAGTCCGCGATCTTCTCACCCGCGCCGCTAACGAAAAGAAAGCCCGGCTCTATGTGATCGGGGCGCTCTCCAAGGGGATGAAAAACGCCGAGCTTGCTGAGATGGGAGACTTGAAGGGCGCGGGAGCAATTGCCGTCTCTGATGATGCCTACCAGGTGCAGGACGCGGGCTTTATGCGTAAAGTGATGGAGTACGCCGCGATGCTCGACCTGCCGGTGCTGGCCCACTGCGAGAACACGAGCCTCTCCGACGGCGGCGTGATGAACGAGGGCTACACGGCCAGTGTCCTGGGGCTGAAAGGGCTGCCGCGCGAGGCTTACGAGATGGACGTGATGCGCAACGGCTTGCTGGCGATGATGACAGGCTGCCACCTGCACGTGCTCCATGTCTCCACCACGCGTGAGGTCGAGGTCATTCGCTTCTTGAAATCTCTGGGGGCGCCGGTAACTGCCGAGACGGGGCCGCACTACTGGTGTCTTACGGA
>JANNDD010000767.1:0-4062 GCA_031387365.1 Armatimonas sp.
CCCCAATAAGCGTCTTAGTTCTGTCGCGTGTGGTTGCCAGAAGTGCTTTATAAAAACTCAGCGGGTGCGGGGGCGGTGGGGGCCACTGAATACCGTACTGGTCAATCGCGCCATTGAGCACGTCGCCTTCCACGTCCTGATAAGGCTCGCCACAGGCAATATGATGCAGCCAATATGCCTCAACCTCAGCAATATGGGTGAGTACCGCGCCAATACTATGGCCGTCGGGGAAGGCTTGCCAGATTAGCTCCGCCTCGTTTACATCGTCGCCAAGCTCAGAGAGCCACTCGTGAGAAGCCTGGTCAAGCTGCGCGAGCCAGTTGTTGATTTCGTTCATAATTTTCCTTATCGCCGTGCCCGTGCTATTTTACAAGAGCGGCGTGCAACTTTTCTTGGCACACTCCGTCCAATCCCCCATGTTTGGACTGATGCGCTCTTGCAACCAGCTTCACTACTGCGGCACGTGCAAGGCGACCGGGCGGCTTTTTGGGCAACGTGCGCGGCTCACACTCAACCATGATGCCGTCTTTTTAGGCGAGCTCTTGCTTGCCCTAGAGCAGGCCACGCTTCCCGCGAGTTTTACGGCAAGGCGCTGCTTCTCTCTACCGATGGCCTCGGAGATTCCCCCAGCGCTGGCCTATGCCGCCGCCGCCAACGTGGTTTTAGCCGAGTTCGCCGTCGCCGATAAGTTGACCGACAACGAGGGCACGCGCTGGAAATTAGCCCGGCGTGGTCTGGCGGCTGCGTTTTCTCAGGCCCGAGTTTGGCTCCACGCATCGGGCGTCCCGCTGGAGGCTCTCTTTGCACAGCACCAAGCGCAAGCCCAGGCCGAGGCGCTCCCCACAACACTCACCGCCCTCGCCGCCCCGACCGGCACCGCAACCCGTCTGGTTTTCGCACACGGCAATACCGCCCACTCTGACATACTCGGACAGCTCGGCGAGGCATTCGGACGGCTGATCTACACACTAGATGCTCTCGTGGACCGTCCGGCTGATCTCAAACGCGGGGCCTTCAACGCGCTCACAGCTACCCAAACAACAGTGAGGGCGGCGATTGATTATGTCCACGAGCAGCAGACGTGCATTGTCGCAGCGCTAACGGCGCTTCCTCTTCCCCTCCCCGATCGCCAGCGCTTTACCCTCCAGCTCCAGGCCAGCGTGAGTCACGCCCTGATGAGTACACAAGAGCAGCAACCACGCCCCCGCTACCAGCCACCGCAGCGAAAAACGTGCACCAGCCCAAAGTGCACGCTTCAGGATATCTGTGATACCTGTGCCTGCATGAGCTGCGACTGTACCTGCAACTGTTGCGGCGATCTGGCCTGTAGCACCTGCTGCCATGCTTGCGGCGATGCGGGTTGTGGCGTTTGTTGCTGCCCCAGTTGCTTTTAGGAGGAAAGCCCGAAGCCTCTGCCGAATAAGAGACCCGTGCCTCGTTGGACCCATGACACTATCCTCGGTGAGATTCTTCGCCGCTACGAAACCCAGCAAGATCTCTCCTACTCAGGACTGAGCCGCGAGAACCTGCCCCTACTCCGTGCGGCAGCACGGCACTTTGGCTCTTACCCGCTTGCCATTGCCGCTGCGGGGCTCAACTACGACGACCTACGCCGCTACCGTCACTGGACAAATGAGCGCATTACCGATCGGCTCCAGGAGCTTGTGAGCCAGGGAGCGGATCTCTCGTGGCGCCATGTCTCCACCAAGCTCGACCCCACACTTGCCGCGGCAGCGGTAAAACGTCACCACTTTGGCTCGTGGCGGGCTGCACTCGAAGCCGCGGGGCTAGACTACGACACCATCCGTCGGTACCACGACTGGGACGAGAAAGAAGTTGTCCGGCGCATCCGGGAGCGCCATGCGCGTGGCGAGCTGCTACATGCAAAGGCGCTGGAGCGGGAAGACACCGCGCTCATCACCGCCGCGCGAAGACGATTCCCCGCCTGGCATACTTCGCTCACTGCCGCCGGGCTGGATTACGGCCAGATCGTGCTCCGTAGCCCCTCGGAGAAGCAGTGAGGTCGCCTCACGGTTGGGCGTTTTTATGGCTTCCCCTGGCTATTACTCTCGCGTTTCGCTTCGAAAAACAGAACGCACTGGGTCTGGAGCCGCTCACGAAAGTCATCGGGCGCGAGGGCAACACCACGGCGCTCGTGCTGGCTCTAGGGTACCTCCTCGCTCTCGCGTGGCGTAACAAAGACAAAGCCTTGGCCCTCTGGGTTGTCTTAGTGATGCTGGTGGAGACAGTGATTTTCTTTGCGATACAGGCGCTCACCTGGCACGGCTTTCACATCCTCGCGCGCCCCTCAGGTGGTAGTGGAGGCTTTCCGAGCGGCCATACGGCGGCGCATGTCTGCTTGGCGTACTTACTAACAGAGCGCTACCCAAAACTTGCCCCCCTCTGGTGGTTTTGGGCAGCACTCATGGCCTGGTCCCGCGTCGAATCAGGTGCCCACTGGGCCTACCAGATCGTCGCGGGAGTGGCGCTGGGCGCGGCAGTGTGCCTCACCCTGGGACGGAAACTCAAGCCTCAGCCAGAAGCTTAACAACTGCCTTCTCTAGCTCGTCGTCGCGCAGATCGCGGTGACGAATCTTGCCCTCTTTGTCCAGAACATAGATTGTGGGCCACCCACTGATATTCCAGGCTGTGGCAATTGGGCCGCGTGTATTGCCATCAATCACGTTGCGCCAGGTAATTTTTTCACGCTCTAGGATTTTATTGACGACCGACCGGTCGCCGTCGCTGTTGATTCCGATGAGAGCAAAGGGCTTGTCAGCAAGCCGCTTTACCATTTCTTTCTCCTTCGGAAGCATCGCAACGCAGGGTCCTCACCAGAAGCCCCAGAAGTCCAAGACAACGACTTTGCCCTTGTACTCAGAGAGCTTAAACGTATTACCCTCATGGTCTGGCCCTGTGATCTCGGGGGCGATCATGCCCACTTGCAGGTTCTCAGCCTCAAAAATCGCGCCTTTGGCTTGCTTAGCGTAGCTCGTTTCCGCGTACTTTGCAATCACTTGCTTATAGAGTGGCACTGCCGCCTTGGCATCCGAGTCTTTGGTCACCTCAGCGAGAGCGTAGAGCACGGCAGCTTGTACGGTCGTGTTCTTTGACTTCCCAAGCGCGGTGAGCTGCGCCTTGAGCTTCGCCCGTTTTCCCGGATCGAAGTTGTCGTAACGAAGCTGCATGGCAACATTGGCCGCCTCGGGGAGATCACGATTCTCTCGAATGATATCGGCGATGAGCTGCTCTCCCAGAGCGGGTTTCGGGCCCATCTGTGCCACTTGCATCGCTGCCATCCGGGCGCGTACTTGGACTCCCCCCGTGCTCGTCTTAATGAGCTTTTGGTACTTGGGCCAGAACTCTCCAAAGAGCTTCGCAGAGATACTGGCGTAGGCTTTTTCCTGATCACTCTCTTTGAGCTTATCGAGCCCCTTGAAGAGTGCCTGCTGGCGCTGGCGCATCTCCGTTTGGAGCTTTTCAAGCTCCGCCTGTGCCGCACTGGGCGGCGCTTTTGCTTGTTGCATTTTACTGCCTCCTTCGCGATTAGTAGTTCCCTAAATCAATCTTTTTTACCTTCTTGAGCGAACGGGTGGGAACAAAGCGGAAGCTCGTTTTCTCAGGAATCGTCGGTATCAGGCTAGAAACGACCTCAGTGAACTTGATCTTGAGTTTGTCTTGATCGAGCAACATGCTAAGGCGCTCGGGGCGGTGTCCCGACGTGACATAGATGGAGATAACTCCCTTTTCCTTCCCTGGCTTCAGATCATAGACCCGGTAGTTCTTCCCCTCTAGAGTCTCGTCGCGCACTTTGATATCGCTATCGCCCTGCTTAACTGCTTTTTCAAGCTCCACGGCTAGCTCGGGGGTTGGCTCTGGCGCATCGAGGAACTTAAGCTGCGAAGGTTCTAGTTTTTCCAGAGCAGTCTTGGCAAGACCCGTCAGCAACCCACGAACCAGAAACTCATTTTCTTCTGTGACATTCTGGAGTGCGTAGGTACCCGCACCAAGGTCTTGCACCCAGGTTGTTTTACCATCGTGGGTTACTTTGTAGCGCTTGGG
>JANNDD010000315.1:0-5313 GCA_031387365.1 Armatimonas sp.
TTCAGCAGATCAAGCAATATCGTCCCATTGAGGACAAGGGCATACTCAATAAAGCCGAAACCATACACCTGCCCCCCTACTGTCTGGCGGGTATAGAGGTTGACATACTCCGCTTCCTTGCTAAGGTACCAACGCCGTGCGGTGACACTTGTGCCGAAGGTGGTGAGGCTCCCCAGGGACCTCCGCGCAGCCTCCGTTAGTTCTGGCCCAAAGGAGCGGCGTAAGTGCGCCTCGACAGCGGCAGGGGAGGCAAACTCAACCACCGTAACACTGCTACCATCAAGCGCGTCTTGTGCTGCACTATAGGCCGTAAATCCTGTCGGGGTCTCCAGAGTGATGCGCGCAAAACCGGCCTGACGGACAGCCTGCCGCAACCGTGATAATTGGTCATTACCCTTTGGAACCGTGATGAGCTGAAAGTGTACCCAGTGGGGATCCTCACCCTGTATTTGAATCGCAGCGGACAACTGGACTTTGTTCTTCTCGCACTCGTCTGTGGAGACGAAGGTGGTTAGCTCAAGCTCTGCGTCAAATCCTTTGGTAGCGATGTAACGCACGAGGGTGTGCTTTCCCCAAAACGTGGGGACGACCTTATCGCCCAATGCAGCATGCTCCACAACAGGTAGCGGACCGAGGGAGGGAACAATGCCACGCAGATGATAAGGCAGCTTCACGGTGACGCGACGTGCCTTGCGTGCCGGGTCGCCGTACTGGGGGACCAATGCCCTCATTTCATCGACCCCCAAGAGTTCGTCACTAGGCACTTCCACTTTCACCGTGGGAGCATCGAAGGTGACCTTGACGTTCTCAAGGGCATAAGAACCATCCTCAACAGCACGCGCATCCCGGTCAAATTTATACTGCCGCCACTCCTCAGGCATCACCGGTTTCCAGTGCAGCGGATTCAATTCCTTCACGATAGAAGGATCACGCTCGTTAATGGTCTTGTCTGGAAATGAGGCCAGCAGCCCTGTTTTATAATCTTCGTAAAGTGCCTTTAAGACAACCTGATAGGAATTATTGAACTGTGGAGATTGTAACAGGGCAGGCGTAAGCGAGGGAGCAAGGATAGGTTTATTCCGAATGGTATCGAAATCTACCGGGTAGGGATTGGCAGCAATAAGGGCCTTGAGCACCGCAGCGACACGTACTGGATCAGCGGATTTCTTTTCTTTACTAGTTAAGACAAATCGAATGTGTTCCAAGGCACTCAGCGTTTCGGCGGTCATTCGTTGGGCACGGATCTTGTCGAAGGAAATAAAGTCAGGAGCATGCCCCATCGCCCCATGACCTCGTATGTCGTTGTAGCCCGCGTGTGCATAAATATCCTGAATAAAGTGAATGTAGGGCCCCGGGTTTTTCTGCTGGAAACCAATTACCAAAAGAGCATCCGCATTAGCCCGAATCGCCTTATCGACATCACCTTTTGCTGCCTCGATTTTTGCACTACGAAACGCATGGAACTTCGTCCACTTACGTGGATACTCCTCAGGGGCAAAACCCGCAGGGATCTTTACCCAGTCTAGCCCGGCAGGCATCGGTCCCGTATTGGGGTCCCAGTCGATCGCGTAGGCGGCACTCGCGATCTGGAACGCCTGCCGGTGCGTGTAGCCACAGTGCCGCGCCAGGTAGTATGTCCAAACATAGTGATCGCCCTCGTATGCACGAGCGGGTTTCCCCCCCGAAGCGCTTATCCACAAGCAGACAAGTAGGATCCAAATCTGGATACATTTCTGTTTCATTTTTTTGTCTCGACTCACCAATTAAAAGTCGTAAAAATCGCCCCTTCGCTAGGGATTCACTGCCTCGTACTGCACCTCAACACTGCTCGCAAAACCTGTCCCACCTCCCGTATTACTGGGGAGAAGATTGACATGGACACTGTAAAAAATTGAAGACAGATCCTTGTAGTATTCAGAAATGGTCACGGTGCGTGTTCCTTGTAAGAGAACGGGCTTGGATGCCCCTTTCGCCACCGCCCCCACAGTGGTTTTCTCCGTCCAGTCTCCCCCGATATTGGTTCCATGGACATCTAAGGTTGCTGTGGTCACAGCGGGCCAGTCATGACCCGCGACTAGATTTATCTCCCAGCGCGGCTTGAGTTCAAAAGGCACGCCAATCACGATCTCGTCAGGCATGTCTAACAGCTCAAGCCGTGAGGTAAAGCGATCAGGAAAACCTGGTGTCGGAAGGCGATCCTCAATGGCAGGGTTTGTGGTGACCTGTGCCAATTTTTTGCGGAAGCGCCTTCCCGCAATCGGCGCAGTTAGCTCTAGATCAACGGCTCTGACTTCGTCTGGGAGCAGCTCGAAGTTTTTACTCCCACTGGCGAGAACGAGCCCCGTGCCTTCTGCCTGTGAGTAGGCTTTGGCGGAGAGACTCAGGCTCCCGCTGGGAAGAAGCATCTGGACACGCACCGTGTCGGTAAAGTTAGGACGGCTAACTGTTTTGGTGTAGGTCTTATCCAGCAAGATCCCAGAGACACTCACCACGACAGATTGTGTGACCGAGGGCATGAAGCGCCCACTAGTCTTGGGGAACTGGATCACTAGCTCCGCCGTCCCAATGTTACGCGTGCTAGGGGATACTGTGCTTCTAGTACCCGCACAGCCTGCCAGAAGAAATGCAAATACAAACCAGAGGTATCTCATCGGATAGTTCCCTTCACATGTCCACTTGCGTCTTGCAGGTACGCCGTGTTGCTTGCAAGAGTCGGATCAGGATCCATAATGGCATCAATGTAGCCTGTCGATGTCGGAAAATAAAAGTAGTGAGGTGTCCAAATGGGACGGCGAAAGGCGCTAAAAAAGCCGGATTCCCGCTGGGAAAAGTATTGTGCGTCTGGCGCGGCCATAAAGACGGGGCCCTGATTGTCTTTGTTTAGGATCGTCAGAGGAGAGGTGCTTCCGACTACCCCCACGTGCGGAATCTTGCCTGCCTCATCAACAAAAGTAACAAAATCCCCTTTGCGAGCCTCGCCCGCACTCCCGCGCTCCACCATACCTGCCGCAACAAGTCGCTGATGGAGTGCCTCGGTATCGTAGCAGCCACGGATACCAAAAAGCTGGTAGAGAACAAACCCTGCGCAGTTGGTGTACTTGGAAGCGACACCGTTCAGAGGATCTATGGGAAAGCCCTCGTAGCTGGAAACCAGTGTCCCTCCTTTTGCAACGGTATCGCTGGTAATACTGGCTGCAAGAGTCGAGGGCACCTCAAGAGTGGCGTGACGCTGTACCTCGAAGGTGATCCCGAGCGCCACACCATCGCGTCGGAGAAGGTAGCGCGTTCGGACACTCTGACCATCAAAGCGTGCTTGGGCGCGGTGGAGAGTCGCATGCCGCTGGGTGATTCCGGGGTTGGCCACAAGCCAGGCACGTGCTGCCGCAACGGTCGCCTGCACGGTAACCCCCTCGTAGAAAGCAAGCCCACCCGTCACCGGTTGATCCGTCAGTCGCCGCAGGACATAGACCCCTGTGCACAGCGAGTAGAGCAGGTCGCCGCTCAGGTTACGCTCCACAAAGTCGGTGAGAGCACGCACCGCGGAGCGGTCCCGTATTCGGTCCAACACGGCACACAAGGCAATCAGTCGTGAGTCGTCTGCAAAGGTCGGCGTACCTGCAAAGGCCGCTAACACCTCACCGGTGGCGCTGGTACCCGCCGTTGCCAGTCGCTCCACTTCGGGGAATAGCTGCGCCGCCGCCGCAAAGCGCACCGTGAGCGAGTCGCCCACGAAGCTCATGCCCTGATCCGCCTTGTTTGTCTCAATCCGACTGAGTAGTTCTGTGGGGCTACTTCCCCCACCGCCGCCACTCCCCCCGCTACTTCCACCACCACAGCCCGCCGCCAGCCCGGTTAGCCAGCCCCCCGTGGTCATCAAAAACGTCCGCCGTGTTCCCTTCATTCGCCTGTCTCCTGTGGGTATTTAGAGAGAAAACAGCACAAGTGCGCAAATCTGGACAGTTTTAGAAAATATTTTTTGCGGGGTACACTGAGCCCATGAGTGAGAAGAAAATCGCCGTGGTCACCGGAGCGTCCAGCGGCATTGGAGCGGCGACGGCCCGACAGCTTGCGACGGCGGGCTTTTATGTGATCTTAGGCGCACGGCGCGAAGATAGAATCAACGCACTTGCCGAGGAGCTCGGTGGTGCGGCGCATGTCTTAGATGTCGCCGACACGGCCTCTGTGGAAGCCTTCTGCGCCACCGTGCCCGATGCAATCCACGTCTTAGTGAACAACGCGGGCGGGGCGATTGGGTTGGAGCCGCTTGTCCAAGCCCGCGACGAAGACTGGCTCCAGATGTACCAGACCAACGTGCTGGGCTTGATGCGCGTCACCCGTGCGCTGCTCCCGAAGCTACAAAACGGCAAGGGGCATATCGTCAATATCACCAGTGTTGCCGGGCGCGAGACCTACCCCAATGGCGCGGGCTACTGCGCCGTCAAGCACGCCGCCCGCGCCGTCACGGAGACACTGCGTTTAGAGCTTAATGGAACGCCCGTTCGGATCACCGATGTCGCGCCGGGCATGGTCGAGACCGAGTTCTCCGAGGTGCGCTTCTTCGGCGATAAAGAGCGAGCCGCAAAAGTCTACGACGGCCTCACGCCGCTGACCGCCGACGACGTGGCTGATGTGGTGGTCTTTGCCGTGACGCGCCCCTGGCACGTGAACCTCGATGAGATCGTCATGAAGCCCGTAGCCCAAGCCCGTGCAACTATTGCCGCACGTGGGGTTGGGCTGTAGCGCGGGGGAAGATGGCCGCACTCACGGTACAATAGCCTCCGTATGTCTGTTCTTCGTCCCCCCATGGCGCTCTTCTCCGGAACCGCCCACCCCGAGCTCGCCGCCGCTGTGGCCCAGAACCTGGGTATCGAGCTTGGCCCCCTCAAGATCACGCGCTTCCCCGACTCCGAGATCTACATCAAGTTCGAGGACTCGGTGCGCGGCACGGACGCTTTCGTGCTCCAGCCAACCTGCGCCCCGATTGACGCGAACTTATTGGAGCTGCTGATCCTACTAGACGCGCTGAAGAGAGCCAGTGCCAATAGTATCTCGGTGGTGCTGCCCTACTACGGCTACGCCCGCCAGGAGAAAAAAGACCGCCCGCGCGAGCCGATCACGGCAAAGCTGATCGCCAACTTGCTCACCACGGCGGGCGCGGATCGCATTGTCGCCATGGACCTGCACGCGGATGCGATCCAGGGCTTCTTCGATATTCCTGTGGACCACCTCACGGCCATCGGAGCCATCACGGATTATTTAGCGACCAAGAACTTAGAGAACACCGTCGTGGTCTCGCCCGACGAGGGCCGTGTC
>JANNDD010000808.1:0-4127 GCA_031387365.1 Armatimonas sp.
CTCCTGGATCGCGCCGCTCGCCGAGGCGGTTGGGGCGCGGACGGAGACGCTCGACGACGACAGCACGGGGAGCTTGCTGGAGGTGTGCGCCGACTTTCCTGGCACGTTTAACACGGTCGAGCTTCCCGACAGTGCGCTTGCGTCGCTGCTCTACACCTCAGGGACGACGGGGCGTAGCAAGGGTGCGATGCTGACGCACGGCAATCTAGCGTCCAATGCCCTAGCACTCCACAACTGCTGGGGCTGGAGGAGCGACGATGTGCTCCTGCACATGCTCCCGATCTTCCATATCCACGGGCTCTTTGTCGCGGCCAATGGGGCACTGCTCGCCGGAGCAAAGATGATCTGGCTGCCCAAGTTCGACACAAAGGTGGCAATTCAGCACCTGCCCCACGCGACAATACTCATGGGAGTTCCGACGTTCTACACCCGCCTGCTCAGCGAGCCGAGCTTCACCCGCGAGGTCTGCCAGAGGGTTCGTGTCTTTATCTCCGGCTCCGCACCGCTGCTCACCGAGACGTTTACCGCGTTTCAAGAGCGCACCGGCCACACGATTTTAGAGCGCTACGGCATGAGCGAGGCGGGGATATTGACCTCAAACCCGTACTTAGCAACCGACGGCCCACGCTGCGGCGGCACAGTCGGTCGGCCACTGCCCGGTGTCTCGGTGCGCATTCAGGGCGAGCCCGGCATGATCGAAGTCAAAGGCCCTGGAGTCTTTGCAGGCTACTGGGGGATGCCTGAGAAAACCAAAGAGGAATTCACCGATGATGGCTACTTCCGCACAGGCGATCTCGGCCACTTCGGCGGCGAGGCCATCCCTGATAACTATGTCTCGATTGTCGGGCGCGGCAAGGACTTAATGATCTCGGGCGGCTTTAATGTTTACCCCAAGGAGATCGAGGGCGTTCTCGATGCGCTCGATGGCGTCGAGGAGAGCGCCGTGGTCGGCATACCGCACCCCGATTTTGGCGAGGTCGGTGTCGCTGTCTTGGTCGCCAAACCTGGCGTGACACTTGACCCTGCCCAGCTACTCACAGCGCTCAAGACGCAGCTTGCCAACTTCAAAGTCCCCAAGCGTATTGTCGTGGTGAACGAGCTTCCGCGCAATGCCATGGGGAAAGTGCAGAAGAACCTGCTCCGGGAGCAGTACAAAGACGCGCTACTCTGATGGCACCTCAGCACGGGTTGCCTTATCAAAAAGAACGACCAGCTCGTCGGCGTAGAGATTCCCATCGAAGCCGTCCAGGGAGGCGATCTTTCCCGCCGCGAGATCAATGGCGTTGCGAATGACGAGCGCCATCACGCTTGGGGAAAACGCGCGGAACTCACCCACTTCCTGGCCCCAGCGGAAAAAGTTCTCAAAATCTCGAAGTGATGCTTGGTGGGTGGCTGCCATCGCTGTGGGCAGAGGGCGTGCATTGGCGAGAATCTCCAGCAGCGTCACCAAGTGCTGGCGGTGCCGCTGCATAAACGCGAGATTGGAGCGGATAATGGCCTCAAGTTTTTTGCGGGGCGTCGTCTCTGCCTCGATCTGTGGCCCCATGAACGCACCAAATGCCTCGAAGATTGCGGCGGCGGTCTGCTCAATTAGCTCATCTTTGCTCTTGAAGTGGTAGGAGATCACGCCCTTGCTCACCCCCGCACGTTTAGCGATCTGCGCCAGCGATGCTTGCCCGTAGCCGAGGGTAGCAACGGTCTCGATCGTGCAGGCGATGAGCTGTGCCCGCCGCGCCTTCTCTATAAAAGACAGCTCCTCAGGATCACTAGGTTTATTTTCTGACCGCATGTTCAGAGTTTAGAACAAATTGGATTATTTTGCTAGTGCCCACTGCAACCCACTGAAATGGGCGGTTAATCCGAGATGCAGTCCGAGGCAAGCTGACGGGGATGTAGGGGCAGCGCTCCCGCAGGCAAAGTGGTCAACACCACACAGACCCTGTCCTGCTTTGGGTCGGCCCAAGCGATCGTCCCTGTGGAGCCCGTATGACCGAAGGCCCCGTCCGAGCCGTTCCGACACAACGCAGCTCTACCGACATCAAAACCCAGCCCACGCGGCGTGACTCCCTCAGGATTGTGATTGCGAATCATGAGCCGCGCGACCTCGGGTTTGAAAATCGTTCCCAGAGGATTCAAGAAAGCATCTAAAAAGCGCCCGACATCAGCAGCGGAGGCCTGAACACCGCCCCAGGGGGAGCCGAGCGTGCGCCAGTATGTGCTATTCCAGTCCCAGTGCTGTGAGCCAGACGCGCCGCCTCCAGACTCAATCGCCGCCTTCTCTACCTGGCAAGGCATTGTCTGGGCGGCTTCTAAATATCCCATTCCCATTGCCGAGTGATTCATCCCCAATGGTTGTAGAACTGCCTCGGTGACAAGCTGCTTGATCTCGACTCCAGAAATCCTCTGTGCGATCTCCGCTGCCAACAAGATTGCCATGCTCGAATACCCGTAACGCGTTCCCGGTTCAAACTCTAAAGGAACCCGAAATGCCCCACGAACGAACTCAGAGAGCGGTGCATGACCCTGGCGAAGATGGGCGTTTTCCGGGAGCTGATCCGGCAGACCCGAGACATGGGTGAGCAAGTGCCGAATTGTCACACGGTCTCGGAAACCTCCGGTGAACTCCGGAAGGTACTTTTTGACGGGATCACCCAGCCCAAAGCGGCCCTGATCGTACAGAGTCATCAAGGCCGCGATCACAACAGGCTTCGAGATAGACCCCAGAAGAAACGCAACATCCACCGACGGAGTATCCCCGAAAGAGCGCGTGAATACCATCGTCTGGCTACGAACGTACAGAACCGCCCCACGAACCTGGCCGCTGGCGCAGGCACTCGTCAGAATGTCCGCTGCCTCCTCAAGTTTGTCTTCCTGCAAAGAAGTGATCAAAGCGTTGTGAGCTCCGTCCAGCCGCCTCGCACGACGGGGAGTTTGTTGGCGAAGCGCAGGGGCAGCGCCGCGCCTTCCCACGGATCAACGACACGGACGGCGAGCCGGAGTTTGGGGAGCTTTGAGATGCCTCGAAGCGACGCTTTCACAGAAAATGGGCCGGGGAGCCAGCGGCGCAGGTCGACACTCGGGCGGGTGAGAGTCACGTCGCGGCCCGTTTCGTCCAGGATGCCAACCTCCAGTGGCCAGTTTCTGTAAAACGGCGCGACGCCCTCATTGACGCCGTCAAGAGTGATACGCAGAACGCCGCTGGCGTCGGTGGCATAAGTGAGTTGGGTAAGGCGGAAGCTGTAGCCCATGCGGCGCACCAGCGCGTCGGCGTGTGTTTTATGTTCGGGAGTCAAGTCTTTATCGTTCGCAGGGCAGTACGGCCCGATCCACGAAAAATGGAGCTGCTCGACCGATTTCTGGAGCGTCAGCCAGCCCTCGCCGAGCCACTTCTTCGCCCTGCCGGGCTCCATCTCACCGCCGAAGGGAGCCACTTTCCAGTTCTCCGTGCGTCCGGCTTTCTTCAGTGACGGCAGAAACTGCCACGCGTCGGGGCCGAGCGAGTCTTGCGGGATCATGTCATCGTGGTAGCCGAGCCACGCGTGGTTCGTGCCGTCGTGGGGGTAGCGAGCGTGGATAGGAACATCGGGAAAGGCCGCTTTGTACGCCGCAACGACTTTCTTCTGCGTCTCCAGCGACGCCATGAGTTTATCCACAGGCCAGGTGTGCCACTCGCCCCAGAAACCGAGCGTCCCCAGCTGAAGAAACGCGACTCGGGGGTGGGAGTTGTAGCGTTGCCCAAATGCCGCGATGAACCTCAGGAGCGGCTCTAAAAGCCTCGGATCGTCCCAGTCGGGGCAGAGGCCCTTGCCGACTTCTTTGGTGTCGTAGGGCGTTCGCTTCACGCCCGAGTCGATCACCCACTGTGGCAGGCCGGTAGGCTCTTTGGGGTACTCCAAAAACAAGCGCAGGATGACATGCTTGCCGCGTGCGAGTGGGCTTTCCCATTTTTTCTCGAACGCTTCCCAGGCGAAGATACCAGGGCGTGGCTCTAACTCCCGCCACGAGGCGTAGAAGTAGGCCATCGAGACGGGTAGCGCGTGGACGAAGCCTGGATCGGAGTAGGCGCACCAGCCCTTGAGCGGGTTGTCGAGCGGCGAAGGGCCTGCGGGCAGAGCGAGCATTTTGGA
>JANNDD010000321.1:0-13718 GCA_031387365.1 Armatimonas sp.
ATCGAGACAGCAGGCTACCTCGCCAAGCTGCAAATCGAACTCGCCCTCTGGCAGCGCCAGCTCCCCGACCGCTGGCAAAACCCCAAAGACCGCCAGCGCCTCGCCAACCAAGCAGCCACGTGGTCACAACAAGTTCTAGAACTCTCTGGCCTGTTGGGTTAGTCTTGCCCGCGCCGCCTCCGAGTTCGCCGTGGCATAATACTCTCATGCGAGAACTAACCGACGAAGAGCGAGTGCGGGTAGAGGCGGCGCTCTACGAGGATGAAGCATTGGTTGCACAGCTTCAGACAACTGAAGAGCTTCATGCCTTTGTATCCCAATATAACTTCGACAATATGGAGGGGGCTAACTACATAATCAGCAACCCGAATTTGGCTAAGGGAACTGCCTTGCTTTTCTTTTGGCTCAGTGACCCTGTCTATCACTTTAGCAAAGATGATTCGCCTTGGCTTAGCAAAAGTGACTCGCCTTGGCGTCAGCTCCTCATCGAGCTTCAGGAACGTTACATAGCTGGTTTCTACACAAAAGATAGCGTCTCCGCAAACCCCAAAGAGATCGCGGTTGGTTACTGGGAGGCTCCCAACCTTCAAATACCCATCGCTGAGGTGATGCGCCAACCGACAGGTGAGAACGAGTAAGACCCTACGGAGAAACTTAATTATCAAGTGGCTGAGTCCAATCCAAGCTAGAGAGGTGAGGGACTTGCTGGAAGTGCCGCAGGTTTTGGGTAATTACCGTTGCTCCATACTGAAGTCCACAGGCTGCGATCTTACAATCCCGGTTTCCGGCACGTCGTAGCTCCGTAGGGTAACCTTGGAAGAGAGCTTCTGAAGCAGTATCAAACTCCAGGAGAGGGAAGCCCGCTAGAAACTCCACCTGACGGGTGAGCAATAAATAGCCCGAGACCGTACTCTTGTGCTTGGTCTCTGCCTGACGAATGACTGAAAGGGCTCCCTGAACAAACTCTTCATGGGTGATAGAGCAGAGGTAGATATTCTCACGCCCCACAGCATTCATTTGCTCTAGGAGCACCGCAGGCGGGAACTCGCTACGAAATAGTAACGACGCAATATTGGTATCGAGCAAAAACATGGCGGCAGGCTATCTATGCTTCGTTGTCGGCGGCTCTTGCATCAGCAAGTGCTTGGACGAACTCCTGCCAGGTTTCCTCGGGGATGTCGGCACCTGTCCCATAAGGAATGCCAGTCGCCGTATGCTTTCCGTGGCGTGAGGAAACTTTGGGAACCGGAACCGGCAAGACCACACACATCGTGCGTAGCCGTCCCCGCGCATCGGTGACGGTCACACGGCGCGAGATCACGCGGCGACGAAGTCTGGTTGGCATACTCTGGTTCCTCCGCTACAATTCTATCGCACCCAAAAGGCACAAACGTCTTGGAACACCGCGCGCCGCCTCTGAGTCCGTAGTCGCGTAAAATGGCCCCACTAGGAAACCTCCGTAGGGCCATTTATGGCTTGCTTGTCACCTACGCCGGGCTGAGCCGCCGTTCCCCAATTTCCGCCAGCAGGTCGGTGATGAACTGTTCGACGCTTCTTGGGCCCAGATCGCCCTTGTCGCGGTGGCGGACGGCGACATTTCCGGCTTCGATATCGCGGTCTCCCACGATGATCATGTAGGAGACTTTCTCGACTTGGGACTCGGCGACTTTCTTGCCGGTCTTCTCCGAGCGAGTGTCCACCGTGGCCCGAACACCTGCCTCGACGAGCCGGGTCTTGATCTCCTCGCAGTACGGGATGTGCCGATCCGCGATGGGCAAAAAGCGCACTTGCTCGGGGGAGAGCCAGGTCGGAAACGCGCCCGCAAAGTGCTCGATGAGCACACCGACAAAGCGCTCCATCGAGCCGAACGGGGCGCGGTGGATCATCACGGGGCGGTGCGGCTGGCTGTCCGAGCCGATGTACTCCAGCCCGAAGCGGATCGGGAGGTTGTAGTCGACTTGCACCGTGCCCAGCTGCCACTCACGGCCAATGACGTCTTTGACCACGAAGTCAATCTTCGGGCCGTAGAACGCTGCCTCACCGGGCTCCTCGGAGAAGGGAACGCCCAGAGAGGCCGCCGCGTCCCGGCACGCGCTCTCCGCCTTATCCCAGTTGGCTGGGTCGCCGACGTACTTGGCGCTGTCCGGGTCGCGCAGGCCGACGCGCACCCGGAAATCTTTCATCCCGAGCGTGTCGAAGATCGTGCGCACTAGTGAGAGGCAGCCTTGGACTTCGGCGGGAACCTGGTCCTCGGTCACGAAAAGATGGGCATCGTCCTGGGTGAACGAGCGCACGCGGGTCATGCCATTGAGCTCACCGGACTGCTCCCAGCGGTAGACCGTGCCAAACTCCGCGAGGCGCAAGGGCAGATCGCGGTAGGAGCGGCGCTCACTGGCGTAGATTTTAATATGATGCGGGCAGTTCATCGGCTTCAGCAGATAGCCCTCCACATCGCCGGACGCCAGTTTGTTGGAGAGATCGCCGCAGGTGCAGCCCTCATCGCTCAGGCCCTTCAGAAACTCACGATCCACCACGGGCGGGTACTGCGAGTCGGCATAGTAGGGGAAGTGGCCGCTGGTTTTATAGAGCTCCAGCTTCCCAATATGCGGGGTAAATACCTGGTGATAGCCCTGCTTGCGCAATTCATGACCGATGAAAGTCTGTAGTTCCTGACGAATCGCAGCGCCCGCCGGAGTCCAGAGCACCATGCCCTGCCCCACTTGATCGTCAATGTGGAAGAGCTTGAGTGCCTTGCCGATCACGCGATGGTCGCGCTTTCTCGCCTCATCGAGCTTGTTGAGGTACTCATCGAGGTGGCTCTGCTTCTGGAAAGCAATGCCATAAACCCGAGTGAGCTGCTCGTTCTCGGACTTGCCGCGCCAGTAGGCCCCGGCGATACTCATCAGCTTAAACGCGCCGATTCGCCCGGTGCTCTCGATGTGCGGGCCTTTACACAGGTCAATGAAATCGCCCTGCTGGTAAAAGCTAATCTCGGCCTCGTCGGGCAGATCATCAATCAGGCGCACTTTATAGAGCTGGCCAGACTCCTCGCAGCGCTTGCGAGCCACGTCGCGCGGCTCCACAAACTTCTGGAGAGGGAGGTTCTCTTTCACAATCGCCTTCATCCGCGCTTCGAGCGTGGACAGATCGCTCTCGGTCAGCGGGCGTGGCAAGTCGAAGTCGTAGTAGAAGCCATTCTCAATGACCGGGCCAATGCCCATCTTGGCGTCTGGCATCAGCTCGCGCATGGCCTGCGCAAGCACGTGCGAGGTCGTGTGGCGCATGCGGGAAAGAAAGTCAGCCGGAGCGGAGAGCTCGTCGGCGGGGGAAACGGAAGAAACAGAAGACATGGTGTGGTTACACTCCCATACAAAAGGATAATCGCATAGTATCACGCTGTCGCCCGGGGTCTGGTGTTTGCTAAAGGCCACCCCGGTTGGAGCGGGGTGTCTCAGGAGCCTCGTGCCTCGGCTGCGAAGGGCGTGCCGCCCATAAGAATTCGGAGTTCCGTATGGCCCGAAGCGGCCTTTCTAGCCGAAGGCTCTCCAGCCACCCCGCTCCAACCGGGGTGGCAATTCTGTAACAAATTGCCTATAATAAGTGATTAGTTTCACCACTGTCGGTTTGATGAGGGAAGCAAGGGCATGCTGACGATACGGGGCAATAAAAGCGGGGCGTTCTGCGATGGTATCTCGCGGCGGGATTTTCTGACCATCGGGGGGCTAGCACTGGGTGGGCTGAGCCTGCCGCAGATTCTGGCCGCCGAGGCGCACGCGGGCATTCGCAAGAACCAGAAGGCCATTATTATGGTTTTCTTGCCGGGTGGCCCGGCACAGCACGACATGTTCGACATGAAGCCCGATGCGCCATCGGATATTCGCGGTGAGTTCAAACCCATCAAGACGAATGTCTCCGGGATTGAGATCTGTGAGCACATGCCTAAGATCGCAGGCATGATGGACAAGTTCGCGATTATCCGCTCGCTCACCGGCATGCGTGATGAGCACGACTCACATATCTGCATGAGCGGGTACTCGGTGGCGGAGACCAATCAGAACAAAGCGCCGTGTCTGGGCTCGGTGCTCTCGCGGCTGGAAGGCCCGACGGAGAAGACTGTCCCGCCGTTTGTGGGCCTTCAGGGCAAGGCCGGGCACATGGAGTGGGCCGATCCCGGCGACACAGGCTTTCTGGGAATGGCCCACGCGGCAATGCGGCCGTCGGGGGATCTCATGAAAGACATGACTCTCACGGATGTCTCACTGGATCGCCTCAGCCACCGCAAGCAATTACTCGCAAGCTTGGATCGCTACCGAAGGCGCGTGGACACGCTCCCCGAGATAGACGCACTCAACTCCCGCGCCTTTGATATTCTAACATCGAGTAAGCTGGTGCAGGCACTGGATGTCACCCGCGAGGACAAAAAGACCCGCGAGCGCTACGGAATCGGGCGGCTGGAACCCGTGGACGATGGCCTGCCGATGCTCAACGACCAGTTTTTGGCTGCCCGGCGGCTTGTCGAAGCAGGTGTGCGTTGCGTCTCGATTGGGTACGGGCGCTGGGATCATCATGGCGCGAACTTCGCCCAGCTCAAAACCTACCTCCCCATGCTTGATGCGGCTGTCAGCTCTTTAGTTCAAGATATTCATGACCGGGGAATGCAGGACGACGTCTCGGTGATTGTGTGGGGCGAGTTCGGGCGCACGCCTAAGATCAACAAAGACGCGGGCCGCGACCACTGGCCCCGTGCTAACTTCGCATTGCTCGCAGGCGGCGGGATGAAGATGGGCCAGGTCATTGGGAGCACCAATAAGTTCGGCGAGGAGCCCGACGAGCGACCCATTGATATGAAAGATGTCTTTGTGACACTCTATAATCGGCTGGGAATTGATATTGTCAACACCCCGGTACCGGATATGACCGGCCGCCCTAACTATCTTTTCGCCGGCCGTGAGCCGATTGCGGAGCTGATCTAACCATGCTGACCATTCGTGGCGCGGGCGGCAAGTTCTGCGATGGCCTCTCACGACGGCAGTTTTTAACCGTCGGGGCGCTAGGCGGGCTGGCTCTACCGCAGCTTCTGGCCGCCGAGGCGCAGGCGGGTATACGCAACTCGCACAAGGCGGTTATTTTAATCTACTTGCCGGGTGGGCCGGGGCACCAGGACACGTTTGACTTAAAAATGGATGCGCCGTCGGATATTCGCGGTGAGTTCAAGCCTATCAAGACCAATGTTTCTGGGATTGAGATCTGTGAGCACCTGCCGCGCCTAGCCAAGATGATGGATAAAGTGGCGATCATCCGCTCGTTAGTGGGGGCGCGTGATGAGCACTCGTCGAATCTGTGCCTCTCGGGCTACACCAACGCGGAGTTCAATCAGAACAAGGCTCCGACCATGGGCTCGGTGCTCACGCGGCTCCAAGGGCCGGTGGATAAGACCGTTCCTGCCTATGTGAATCTCGCGGCACGCACGCAGCACCCCCCCTACAACGATCCCGGCCCGGGCTTTTTGGGACCAGGCTATGGTGCGCTGAATCCCAACGGCCCGATGCTCGCCGACATGACACTCACGGATGTCTCTCTGGATAGGCTCTCGCACCGCAAGCAGCTTCTGGCGAGTCTGGATCGCTACCGCCGCCGTGTGGACACGCTCCCCGAACTAGACACGATGAGCGCCCGTGCTTTCGATATTCTCACTTCCAGCAAGCTCGTGCAAGCGCTGGATGTGAGCCGCGAGACCCCCAAGACCCGGGAGCGCTACGGCAAAGGCATTGATAAACCGCAAGGCGATGCGTCGCCGATGCTCAACGAGCAGTTTCTGGCCGCCCGGCGCTTGGTGGAGGCGGGGGCGCGGCTGGTGAGTGTTTCGTATGGTTTCTGGGACTGGCACGGGGGCAACTTCACCAACATGAAGGCGCATCTGCCGGTGATTGACCAGGGAATCTCCGCGCTCATCGAGGATCTGCACCAGCGTGGGCTGGATAAAGATGTCTCTGTCGTCGTGTGGGGAGACTTTGGTCGCTCACCCAAGATCAACAAAGACGGGGGCCGCGATCACTGGCCCCGTGTCTCGTGTGCGCTACTCGCGGGCGGCGGCATGAAGACCGGCCAGGTGATCGGTTCAACCAATAAGTTTGGCGAGGAGCCCGACGAGCGACCTGTGGACTACAAAGAGGTCATGGTGACGCTCTACCACAACCTCGGGATAGACATTGTGAATACGCCTATCCCGGATATGACCGGTCGCCCGAACTATCTCTTCGCGGGCCGCGAACCCCTCCCCGAGCTTGTGGGCTAGCTACTTGCCCACAAGCTCCGTGAGTTCTTTGTCGGTGAGCTTCTCTTTGCCCTCGTCGCCAAACTGGATCGCTTGCTTGGCATTGGCAACCACCACGACGTTCTCCCCGACGGCGGCCCACTTGGCCCAGCTACCGCTACGCCGCACGAGCGCGAAGTAGGCATCGGAGTAGAGCTTGATCTTCACTAGCTCGGTCTGCTTCTTCGGATCGTAGGTGCCGTCTTCCCAGTTTGCGCCGCGCTGGTAGAATGCCCGGCTGCCACTGTACTGAATCTGCCGTGCCTGCGCCTCCGCCAGCTTCTTGTCCACGCCACTCTGGGACGTGATCGCAGCGAGATTTCCCGCCTGGTTCTGAGCCCGCCCACCGCGTGCACTCTGACTCAGATTCACCGCGCTCTCGCCTGTCGTAGGCGTCCTTGATCTGTTTTTGAAAAGATCCGTGACGCCGCCGCCAGCACCACCGGCCATGCCGCCACCCAAGCTACCCCCAGAGCGTCGTGGAGCGCCCTGAGGAAGTAAGCCCCCAAAGTCTGTCGTGCCGGGCTCGGGGACGAACATTGCGGTGTAGGGTGTGAGCACGCCAAACTCCTTGGAGAGCCCGATGATCTGCTCCTCGATCTCTTTGCGCCGTGCGGGGTCTTTCTCGTCACGAATCTCATCCAGTAAATAGCCGATCTTGCGGCTTGCCCAGAGGCGCGGCAGGAAACTGGCTTCTGTAGAAACGGGAGCGAGCTTGGTGTCCAAGGCAAATGTTTGCGACTTGCCCAGCACGTCGCCGGTGAGCGTCACGGACATGCCGGAGCCGATCCCGTAGCGTCCGACGAGTACAAGCTGGCCGCCCTCGAAGAGATCGGGAAGCTCGTCGGGCTTGGGGTAGATCTCGCCCGCGCCCGCGCCGGTGACTTTTAGCTTCAGGTTCTCCAGTACCGCCGTGCTGGTCTTGGCCACAAACTGGCTGGTCTTGAGCTCAATGTCCTCGTCGGGGCGCACGTAGTCCGCATCACCGCTGAGCTTGCTGCCGACGCGGTCCAGAAACGGCACATCCACATCGTAGCCCACCCCGAAGACAAAGCACCGGGTGCGCTTCTGCGCCGCGTTCACGGCGTTGCTGAGAATGGTCGTGTGATCGCGCGTTCCCACGGTCGGCAGGCCATCGGTAAAGAAAAGCAGGCGATTGCCGCTACTTTTCTCCGGAAACTGCTTGAGGCCGTCGGTAAGCGAATCGTTGATATTAGTGCCCCCATCGGCGACAATCTCATCCACAAACGCGCCAGCGCGCTTAAGGTTATCCGATGTTGCCAGAACAGGCTCCGGCGAGAACTTCGTCACGGCATCGGAGAACGTGAGAATATTGAAGCTGTCTTGGGGGCGCAGCTTGCCCACGGCGAATTTCAGCGCACTGCGAGCCTGCTCAATCTTCTTGCCCTGCATCGAGCCGGAGCGATCCATCACGAGCACCACGCGGCGCGGCGGCAGGTCTTTGAGCGCCGTCTTAGGAATATTCGGGCTGGCGATCACCATGAAGTAGCCGCTCTGGTGCAAGCCGCCCCCGATACTCGCCACCTGAGGCAGCGCCGCATTGTAGGCGAGCAGTGAGAGAGCGACCGCGCTGGTGTCTTTTGCTCCCACATAGAGTGCCAGCTCCGGGTGCTCCGCCAGTGCCACCTCGTTTTTGGTGGAGGACCACTCAGCAGAGACGCGCCCCGTGCCATCCTCAAGCCGCTTGATCGTGACATCATGGGTCGGGGAGTAGAGGCTCCCGGCGTTGCTAGCGACCACGCGGACGCTCACAAACGCGGGCTGCATTCCACCCGGCAGGTGCGGCCCCGCCAGCGCCCAGACAAACTTCTTCGCATCACCCTCGCGCGGGAGAACCGAGACGACTTTCAGCGTCACGCGCCGCTCCCCACTGGCAGGAATGGGGAACACACGCGCCCGCAACAGCCCCTGGCCAACATAGCTCAGCAGCGCCGGATCGCGCCGCTGCCGCACGATCTCCTCATAAACCCGCGTGGCTTCGTCTTTGCCCAGAACCCGCGCCTCAAATTTATGCTCGCCATCGTACATGGCAAAGTCCCGCACAGTCGCGCCAGGGGGAATAGGGAAGACAAAGTCCGCCTCGCCCTGCACGGAGCCACTATTCTTGAAGACATGCGAGACCTCGACCGTCGCGATCCCGTCTTTAATATCGGCGTTGAGAGTGACCGAGGAAACTGTAATGGTCGGCGTGGGACGCGGCGGAAGGGGGCGGGGCACTGGCCGAATTGGTGGCTGGAATCCGGGCGGCTGTGCCCAAGCGGCTCCGAGATTGGCAAGAAGACCCGCACCGAGAACTTGCAGGGCGCGGCGACGGCTAAACGCATTTTTCATAGCTCTTGCGGCAGGCGCGTCAAAGATTTGGCGTGCTCATGCGCCCTCCGCTACTCTCTTTGACGCTCGCCAAAACTAAATGCTTCAATTTTCACGTTTTGCCGTTTTGTCGCGGCCTGGAAGGCCGCGTCTGGGCCGCCTTCGGCGAAGCGGGCCGAGCCCGCGAGAGTCGTATCAGATTTCCTCTGCAAAAAATAGTGGCGACGTTTTGTAAGAAACGGGAGTGACGGACCGTTATAGAGGTGTGAAAGTAAATAGGACATCAAGACATCAGAGCAAAGTGGAGAGCTTCTCACATTTCGTTTGGGCAACGCAGTACCGTCGGGCGTTGCTTGTAGGAGAATGGGAAGAGGCCGCACATCGTTGTATTCGAGCGGAAGTGATGAAGCTTGGTGGTGAGGTTCTAGCTCTGAATGGAATGCCTGATCATGTACACCTTCTGGTTCGACTTCCGGCAACAGTAAGTATTGCTCAGTTCGCCAATCAAATCAAGGGCGTCTCATCGGCTCTCCTTAACGATCTTCGCGCGGAGAATACGGAACTGTTCCGGTGGCAAGGTGGCTATGCTTGCTTTAGTCTGAGCCGCTCCCATCTCAGCCGTGTCATGGCTTACATCGACAACCAAAAGCATCATCATGCCAACGACAGAATCTGGCCCGAATGGGAAGAAGTCGGAAAAACACAACCTTAACGCCTCTACGGGCTCGGCCCGCTTCGCCGAAGGCGGCCCAGACGCGGCCTTTCAGGCCACGACAAAACGGCAAAACGGCAAAACGGCAAAAAACGCATCGTATAATGACCCTATGATTGAGATTGATGAGAGCTGGTACACGCGCCCTGAGAGCGGCGTTCGAGACCGTTTGGCGGCGGGCGGGATCATTGTGCGCAAAGATGAGAACGGCACCCTCTGGATTGCCCTGACCACGGGCGAAGACACCAAGCAAAGCGCCTATATTCTGCCCAAAGGCGGCGTAGACAAAGGCGAGGAGATCGAGACGGCGGCGCGGCGGGAGATTGAGGAAGAGGCTGGTTTTTCAAAGCTACAGCTCATCGAGAAGCTAGGTGTCCGCGAGCGCCTGAGCTTTGATAAGACCCGCTGGACAACCACACACTTTTTCCTCTACACCACCGACGAGACCGACCCGCAACCAACCGAAGTGAGCCGAGGCTACATCACCCGCTGGTTTGATTTTTCTCAGCCTCTCCCGTCCCTTTTCTGGCCCGAGCAGGCCGCACTCGTTGAGACGTTCCGGGAACGGATTCAGGCACTCGCTGTATTGTAGGCATGGTAACCACTCATGTGACGATTGTGGCCACAAGCCTGGATGCAAGCTCCAAGTCTCAGCTGCTCGCCCGCCACGCAGCTAAAGTGCTAGAAGAGCGTGGCGTTTCGCACACGCTTCTTGACCTGCGAGACACCCCGGAGCTGGCCGCGCCACTGAAGCAAGCCACGCACCTGATCTTCGCAGTGCCGGTCTACAACTTCGATGTGAACGCTGCCGCCAAGCAGGTGATCGAGGATCATGGTGGGGCACTGGAAGGCAAGACCGTGGGGTTTCTCTGCCAGGCCGGAGGGCAGCGCAGCTACATGAGCGTGCTGGGTTTTGCCAATAGCCTGATGCTGGATTTTCGCTGCTGGATCGTCCCGCGCTTCGTCTACGCCACGAGCAACGACTTTGAGGAAGGAGAGCAGCTTGGAGAGACGATTCGTGGACGAATCACCGAGCTACTTGATACACTCATCCAAGGAAATTCCCCCGTTATCGGGGGTTAGGGGGTAACCACAATGAATCCGTATATTCAGCGCTATATTTTAAGTGGCCTGCGCGCAACCCCGCAGGTCTACACAAAGCTTTTGGACGGCATTGCTGAAGAGGAAGCCGACCGCCGACCCGACCCGGAGCGCTTCACGATCCGCGAAGCCATCGCGCACATGGCAGACTGGGACGAGATTTTCCGGGTGCGCGGCGAGCGCATTCGTGACGAAGAGGTCCCGCTGCTACCCGGCTACGACGAGGGCCAGCTCGCGGTGGAGCGCAACTACGCCGCGATGCCGGTCACTGAGTCGCTGGAGCGTCTGATCCAGAGCCGCGCCGCACTGCTCGCGTTTTTCGAGAGCCTACAGCCCACGGACTGGGAGCGGCAAGGCAACCGAGATGAGATTGGGATGATCAACCTCAGCGATCTCTCCATCATGGTACTAGGCCACGACGGCTACCACGCCGAGCAGTTCATCCGCTACCGAAATGCGGCCTAGCTGCTTCCTTTGACACGGGTGACAAGCAGGCAGCCGGTGAGAAAGGCTGCGGAAGAAATTAAGAAGGCGAGAGTGTAGCCCATGCCGCCGGAGACTCTGTTGCCCGCGTCCACCAGAAGCCCCACAGCACCCGTCAGAATCTGCGGGGTCGAGACACTCGCCTGCCAGATGCCCATGTCCTTGGCTGCTGCTTCCGGGTCGGGGAGCACATCGGCAGCCAGAGCAAGCGACGCTGAGAGATAGATACCATAGGCTAAGCCGAAGACCAGTGCGACACAAAAAATCACGGTGAAGTTGGGGATCAGCGCGAAGGGAATCAGCGCGGCGGCCATCACCCAGCCCGCCAGCCCGATAATTTTCTTACGTCCTAGTGAGTCCGTTAACCTTGCCGCAATCCCTGAGCCAATCGCCCCCGAGAGCGAGATTCCCAGCGCCGCCGCCAGCGCCCCATTCTTGGGCGTCTTTAAATCCAGCCCAAAGAGCGTCAGCTGAGGAACCCGATCCGAGAGATAGTTGCTCACATAAAGCAAAATTAAGTAGAAACCAAAAGCCACTAAGAAGCGCGCCAGCCAGACCCAGCGAAAGTCCGGCGAGCGAAACGGCTCAATCCAGGCCGCCGGTGTGATCCGGGGTAGCGCCGCTCCGGGTTCACGCTTTCGTTGCTCCGGGGCACCAGGCTCGTGCCAGATGGCGAGCGTGATCAAGGCGCAGATAACATTGATGACCGCCACCGCGACATAGATCAGCGCAATCTTGCCCAGCCCCAACCCGATACCGACCGCGACAATCTGCGCGATCAGCTGGAGCATGCTCAGAATACCGCTGGCCTTGCCCCGGTGGTTCTCCGGCACCTGGTCGTAGATCAGGGCGGCGTAAGGGCCGGTCGCCACATCGTCGGAGATCTGCAAGAACAGATAGGCAACTGCCATCATCACCAGTGAGTTTGCCTGCCCAAGAAGCAGCAAGGCGACACTGGTGAGTGCGGCACCTATCGCCAAAAACGGGCGACGGCGGCCAAAGCGTGTCTGAGTGCGATCCGAGAGCCAGCCCATGAGCGCCGGGCCAATCATCGCCTCGAAGGCACCGATGGCGACAATCATCCCCCACGCGCCGTTTTTCTCCCCGCCCGGCACGACCTCCGCCACCTGAAGCGGCTGGAGTAGAAAGAGTACAAACCACTTCAGGCTAGTGACAAACCAGTACGCGCCGGTTCCCAGATACCAGAACGGCTTGTCCTGAAACGTGGGCTTACTCATCGCCACGCAATTCAGAGACTTCTTTTGCCCATTTTTGCAGGATCACCTTGCGCTTCACTTTGAGCGTGGGCGTGAGCTCGCCGGTCTCAATGGAGAACACAGCATCAATCAGTGTGAACTTCTTGATCTTCTCAAAGTCCGCCAGCGCGGTCGAGTTGCCATCAATCTCGACTTTGATCTTTTTCTTGTGTTCTTCGTCGGGGAGACCTGCCTCGCGCAATTTCTCTCGATTGGGCACGACCAGCGCGGTGATTGAGTTTTGCTTGTCGCCAATGAGCACGACTTCGGTGATAAACGGCGAGTTTTTGATTTTTGTCTCAATGGGCACCGGCGAGACATTCTTGCCATTGGCCAGAACAATAATATCTTTCTTGCGATCCGTAATTTTCAGATAGCCGTCTTGGCTTAGCTCTCCGATATCGCCGGTGTGGAGCCAGCCTTCGTCATCAATCATGTCCCGCGTGGCCTGCTCGTTGTTCCAGTAGCCCTTCATCACATTGGGGCCACGGTAGCAGATCTCGCCATCGGGTGCGATCTTGACTTCGCCCTCGTTGATAACCTGCCCGACCGTGCCGATGCGGGCGGCGTGCCCCGGGTTGATGGAGATCACCGGTGATGTCTCGGTGAGACCGTAGCCCTCCACCAGGTTCATTCCCAGTGCCCGCCAGAAGAGCGCCGTCTCCGGGTTGAGCGCCGCCCCGCCTGAGACCAGAAGCCGGAACTTGCCGCCGAACTCCTCACGAATCTTGGAAAAAACCAGCTTCTCGCCCGTTGCCCGCTGAATCGTCAGGCTCATTCCAGGATGTCTGCCCGCCTGCTCCTCGCGGATGCACTCCTTGGCGGCTTCGAGCGACTTCGCAAAAATGGCATGGCGTAGCTCGCCCGCCTTGGCGGCCTTGTCCATGACGCGGTCTTGCATCATTTCCCAGAGACGTGGCACACAGAGCATGATGGTTGGCTGGAGAGTCTTCATCTCCTCTTGAAGGGTCTTCACCCCCTCGGAGTACGCTGTTGTCGAACCCGCACCAAGGGCAAGGTAGCAGCCCATGCGCTCAAACGAGTGGGCAAGCGGCAAGAACGAAAGGAAGGTGTCGTCGGCCGTGACCGTCACGCCCCCCTTGGAGAAGAGTGCCAGCGCATTGATAGCATTGCTAGTGAAGTTCTTGTGCGTCAGCATTGCGCCCTTAGGATCGCCCGTGGTGCCGGATGTGTAGATCAGGGACGCGACATCCTCGGGCTTGATGCCTTTCCATGCTGCCTCGTACTCGCCAGGGCCAAACGGATTTTGCTGGCCACGCTCCTGGAGCTGCGCAAACGAGATCGCGTCACCGTCGGCCTCACCCATCACGATGAGCTGCGTGAGGCTAGGGCACTCGGCCTGTGCGATACGTGCCTGGGCAAGGAGCTTCGCATTGCCCGCGATCAGAACCTTGGCACTGCTATCATTGACGATAAAAGCCACTTGGGGCGGGGGCAGTGTCGGATAGATGGACGTATTGATCGCGCCCAGCGCATGGCAGGCAAGATCGGCAACCACCCA
>JANNDD010000324.1:0-2708 GCA_031387365.1 Armatimonas sp.
CAACTAAGTCGGTTTCGTTCTGGCCGTCCTTGCGCTTTCCAGCACGGCGGCCAGTTCACTGTAGGTAAATCCTTGCCAGTTTTCCACAGCTGGGGCTGACATGGGGGGAAGCTTTCTTTTTGTGAGCTTCTCTACCACCTCACGAACCACTCCACTAAACAAAGTACGAGCATGGATTGTTTCCGGCATACTCAGACAAATACCAAGAAGTTCGTGGAGTACTAGAAGACAGGCAAGCTTATTATTTTTTCCAGGTTGCCGTATCAAATTGATCCAAGATTCAAGCGCAGAGTTCTCCTCGCGACACTCCCAGAGTGCTCGGGACAGCGAGGCTTCACTCATGAGCAGATGGATCGGCTCATCGGTCTGCCATTGTGTGTGCTGGAAATAGCGCTCGATTCGCTTCCTGGCAGCTAGCCAATCCGCTTGGTACGCGGCTTGTTCGTAGCCTAAACTACAAAGAAGAAAGACATCACCAATTGGTGTTTCCGTAAGCCCATCGCCCCCACAGTGTTGCTGCCAGAGGGCATCCCAAGCTTGCTGAGATTCTGGCGAGTACTTATCGTCTCCAGAAACAATCTTGTCCCAGGCCAGATAAATCTCTGATGGCTTTTTTCGTCGCGGCATTTTCTTCCTCCGAAGAGTACACTACCCAAAGAGGCTAGTTTTGGAAACGATAAATTTACTTTCCGAGGGTTTAATCGGCTACCACGATGGCTGGGAGCGGCAGCGGGCGCGGGTGGCGGCACGGATTGCGGAAGAAGTACCCGATGGGGTGATCTTGCTGGAGCATGCACCCGTGGTGACCTATGGAAAGACGGGCAAGCCAGAGTTTCGCTTGCTCAGCGAGTCTGAGTACACGGCGCGAGGGATTGAGCTCGTGCCAACGGATCGTGGCGGGGATGTGACCTACCACGGGCCGGGGCAGCTCACCGGCTATCCTATTGTACATCTGGGTGAGGGCAAGCGCGACCTACATAGATACGTCTGGACACTGGAAGAGGCGATTATCCGTACAGCGGCAGACTTCGGGGTAGCAGCTGGTCGTGTCGACTTCCATGCGGGGGTCTGGACAGAAAGCGGGGGGTACCTGGCGGCTATTGGAGTTCGGGTGCAGCGCTGGGTAACCCACCACGGCTTTGGACTCAATGTAGACGAACGCGTTCACCAGGGATTTGAGACCATTGTGGCCTGCGGACAAGCCGGGCGGCAGGTGGTTAGCCTATGTGAATTGGCCAAAACCACCCTGACTCTGGAAGAAGTTGCGCACTCGAGTGCCCGGCATCTTGGGATACTTCTAAAACCAGATTGACAAATAACCTAAAATATGTGTACCCTATAGGGGTTTTAGAAACTCTAACAGGGTAGTCCGCCATGGCGGCGGTACGCCGACCCCTCGGAGGGGGCGTACGGCAGGTCAGGTGAGGCTATTCAGATTTTTATGGAGGCTTCGTTTTTCATGCGAACTCGTTTGCAATTTGTGCTCGCCGCTCTCGGCGTCGCATCTCTTGCACCTTCGGCTTTTGCCCAGGGTGTCACCGTCGGTGGGCAGTTGGAGGCAAACTATACCTACAACTTCAATAAGCCCAGCACACGTAACAACACGTATCTCTTTAACACGACCGACGGACAATTCACCGTCAACTTAGGCGAGATCAGTGTCTCGCGCGCCGTAGCGGATGACAAGGCAGGCTTTGTCCTGCGTATGATCACCGGCCGCGTTCAGGAAGCATTCCATGCTCTCTACGGCACGGGCAATATCCTGGAGGCGTACGGCTCCACCAAGCGCAGCATGGGCGGCAAAGACATAACCGTGGACTTCGGTCAGTTTCTCTGCCATATCGGTTACGAGACCCCAGATGTGGGCACGGGTCACTTCTTCTCCAAGTCGTTCCAGTACCAGTACCTCCAACCCTTCGTCAATGCGGGTGTGCGGGCGACCATACCACTGAGCGAAAAGACCTCGTTCATGGGCATGATCGCGAACCGTTTTGACGGTGTCAAAGCGGGCGCGACTCGTGATCTGGCCACAGGTTTTCACCTTGTGCGCACCATGGATAATAGCAGTCTTGCTCTTAATACCATGTTCGCACGTGAGAACATGGGAACCGCTGCAGCACCTATCAATCGTCAGACAAATACAGCAAATGTGATCTACACCAATAAGCTCAGCGAGAGCACGTCCATTGTGCTGGATGCCTCCCTACGCTCGGGTAAAGACCTAGCGAACCGCACCTACAGCGCCACAGGTATCACGGGGTATCTCATCAAGACTCTAAGCAATGCGAATGTGCTTGGGGTTCGTGCCGAGTATCTGACGCAGAACAATGCCACTTCCGGCATCCTGCCCGGCTACCCCACTGCACCGGCCCGTAAGCCGACCATGAACTCCATCACGGCATCCTACGAGCTAAGCGGTGCCTTCCCCGGCGCACGCACTCTTCTAGAGTTCCGTGCGGACCGTGCGGGTGGCGCCCTCTTCCCAGGGGAGAGGGCAGGAACAGTCAAGCAGGATCAGACCAGCATGACTTTCAGCCAAATCTTTAAGATCTAGGGTCTTGTTTCCTAGTAGAAACATAACGGAAACAATCACGACCGTAGAATAGATTCACTGGCGGTCGGGTCTGTGCAGACTCTGTACTAGACCCGACCGCTCTGTCTTTCTCTAAAGAGTAACAGGAGCTACCGATCGTGGCAGGACTGGTTAA
>JANNDD010000845.1:0-3457 GCA_031387365.1 Armatimonas sp.
AGTGAGTGTCTTTCATGACTTTAAGTACCATCCCAAGGAAGTCATCACGGGCGTCTTTGATGACTGGTGCTACGAGCATCTGGGAATCTTTGCCTGGACGACTGAGATCTGGAGCCCACAGCGTCAGGCGGGAATTACCGAGGGCTTCGATGACAAGACCAAGCAGGGGGCGTTCAAGTACACCACTTGGGGTCGTAACCATGAGATCGAGGATGATCTGAAGCTGCTGAAGTGGGCGGACACACAGCTTGAGGGCAAGGGCTACTACAACTGGACACCCTTCGATCACCCAGACCTTGGCCCCGTGGAGATCGGCGGCTGGGACATGCTTCATGCGTTTCGCAACCCGCCGCCACAGTTCCTCGAACGCGAGATCGCCCCGTTCTCAGACTGGCTGCTCTGGCAGGCGCTCACCACGCCACGTCTGGCGATGCACCAGCTCGATGTGGCTTTCTTAGGCGAGGACACCTGGCACGTTCGCTTAGTTGTCAAGAACACCGGCTGGCTCCCGAGCTATGTCACCAAGAAAGCACTGGAGCGCAAGTACGCTCGCCCCGTGGTCGCCGCGATCACACTTCCCGAGGGCGTGAGTTTAGTCACGGGACAGGAGCGCCTGGAGATCGGGCAAGTGGAGGGTTTTTGTTACAAACCGCCCGCCAACGGAGGCTACTCTGCTGATACCACGGAAGACAGAGCCAAGGCCGAGTGGATCGTCAAAGCCGCCTCGGGAACGCAGCTCACCGTCACAGCGCGTCACGAGCGGGCTGGGGTGGTGCGTGAGACCGTAACACTGGGATAGAAACTAATGGGAAGAAAAACCAAGCTAGTAGACCCTCGGGTGGTGATCGCGCAGAACCATCTTTCAGGAAAGATCGTCGCGTTTTGCGAGACCTACCTTAATCAGGAGTGTCAGAAGCTCTGCCTAAAGCTGCTCGACACCTGGGCAACGCACGATCCTGAGGCACTGCTCCGTGGAAAGCCCGAGGTAAGCGCCGCCGCTGTGGTGCATACGATTGCAAGCCTCAACGATCTCTTTTATAAAGACACAAAGCCAAACGTCCCTGCGACAGAAATCGCCTATTTCTTTGGCGTGAGTGTCGGGGGAGTCAATACTCGTGTTAGTGCGCTCAAACAGACCATGCAAGCAAGTGGCGTTCCTGTTGAAAAGTACCTGACTAAAAAAAGCAAGTCTCAGAGTGAGGGTATGGAGAGTCTCTTTGACCAGATAGCCGCACTGATGTCTCAGATGAAAAGCTCTACTCCTCTGGATGGGATTGCGTCGGTAGATGGCGAGGGGAATTTTTACGATGCGGAACGTAGCGCGATGCATGCCTTCTATGATCTGATGAACGAACAGAAAAATGCCCAGTCGCCAGGCAAACTTGTCTCGGGGCTACAAGTTCTCATCGCGCAAGACCCTGATTTCTACGATAGTTACGGCGCACTGGGGGATATTCTTCAAGGGAAACCGGGTCGTGCACTCCTTAAAGAAGCCTGTACGCGTGCTCTGGGAAGGATTAAGTCCAACTCATTTATCCTACGAGTGTCGTGGGGCTTTTTAGAGAACCGACATCTTCTTCGGGCTCTGCTCAACGAGGCAATTGCTTGCTGGAAAGAACAAAATTCGGAGAACGCTGTTTTTCTCTTCAAGCTCCTCTTAGAAATCTGCCCGGAGGATAACGTCGGAGCACGGCACTATCTTCTTGCGATTCGTGAGGGAATGTCTTTCCTAGGGTTTGAGAAAACGTTTATGGTTCCCAGTGGCTTTGGCTATGATTCCCTCACTTTGACGAGCTGGTTTGAGAGCCATAGCCTAGACTACCCTGAGGATTTTTCAGCGTGGCAAAAACATGTTGATGAATACGAAAACGAATAAAGTAGCGCAGGAGGGACAGAGGTGAGTTTTATGAGTGAGGAGTTCAAAGTTGCCAAAGCACTACAGCCAAAGTTTGATGCCATTACGGCACTGACGGATGCATTTTGTCAAGCGCATCTGGACGAAGAATACGCGTTTATGACGCGTAAAATGTGCGCGGCCCTCTCGCGAAAGCGTCCTTCGCCACTGGCTTCGGGACAGGAGAATATCTGGGCGTGTGCTATTGTGCAGGCAGTCGGACGGTTGAATTTCCTCGGGGATAAGTCGCAGACGCCTCACATGAAAACCGAAGAGATCAACACGATCTTTGGAGTGAAGAAGAGCACTTCGAGCAATAAAGCCACCCAGATTATAGACTTACTAAAGCAGGGCTATCATACGTATGACTACTGCCTGCCATCTCGTCTAAAGCACCATAGTCTTGCCTGGATGGTACAGGTCAATGGCTATATTTTGGACGCTCGCTCTCTCTCCTATGAGATGCAAGTGATGCTTGCCGAAGCCGGGCATATTCCCGGAGTGTACGACGACATGCCCTGAAATTCTGGAGTATAGTAGCCCATGCCACTGACACAACGACTGATCTTTGCTGCTCTTTCGGGCGTGCTTCTGGCCGCTGCGTTTCCGCCGTATCATCTGCCGTATTTTCTGCCACTGGCCATCGCCGCTCTTCTCAAAGCACTGGAGGGCGCGACTCCACGGCAGGGTTTCTATATTGGTGTGCTCTCGTCGGGAATCCACACGGGCGCAACTCTCTTCTGGCTGGCAAATCTCTTCGCCAGTGCAGTTGTTCCGCTGTGCGCCATTGTGGCCTTCTTCCCGATTCTCTTTTGCACGCTCTGGCCGTGGCTGGGCAAAAAACTTCCGCTCTGGTGCGCAGCGGTTCTTTGGGTGGGGCTGGAGTTCTACCGCGCGGAGCTTTTCGCTCTCAACTTCGGCTGGAGCACGCTCGGCTACTGTGTGGCGGGGCGGCCCGTTTTTACGCCGCTGGCCGCGAGTTTCGGTGTCTATGGCATCAGTTTTCTGGCGTTCTTTCTGGGAACCCTCAAGGGCCGTGCGCTTGCCCTTGCGACCACGCTCTGGGCCGTGGCCTGCGTGGTGCCTCTGTCCGCGCCGCAGCCTGAGCGCCCACTCCGGGTGTTGCTGGTGCAAGCGTACGGCGATGAGGAGGCGCTGTTTAAGCTCTCGGAACCCCATGAGGATCTGGAGGTGATCCTCTGGCCGGAGCATGCCTTTCACTCCGATCCACGGGTGCCGGGCAAGCTGAAGTTCGAGAACTACTGGCCGCGTCTTCAGGCACTGGCGCAGAAAAACAATGCCCACTTGATCTTTGGCGCGCATGTTGCCACGGGCGCCGATAGCGACAAGCAGTACGAGAACTCGGCGTTTGTGCTGAATCCCCAGGGCGAGCTGATCGGGGTTCATGCGAAGAATCACCCGGTGCACTTTGTGACGGATGGCATCGCGAGCCAGACGGCGAAGGCGATTCCGACGACGCTGGGAAGACTGGGCGTTCCGATCTGCTTTGATAACGACTACCCGGAGGTGGATCGGCGGCTAGTTCAGGACGGCGCGGAGGTG
>JANNDD010000329.1:0-2519 GCA_031387365.1 Armatimonas sp.
GGGGTGGTTCGAAGCGCGCGCGGGGATGCCCCCAAAGCGCTTCGGATGGTCTTATTGAACAGATGCAGATCAGGAATCCCGACAGCGATGGCGACGGATTTTATGGGGAGCGTAGACTCTTTGAGTAAGTGCTCGGCGCGCTCGATGCGACGATTTCGAAGATAGCCAATCGCGCTCGTTCCCACTTGCTGCTGGAAAAGCCGCCCCAGATAGCTGTACGAAACGCCCGCTTCACGCGCGAGCTGCGCAATACTTAGTGGCTCGCCGAGGCGCTGCTCAATGCGCTCAATAGTCGCGGCAACGGCGGGATGGCCTGCGGTATTGGTGCGCGGTGTTGGGCGCTCGGTGAGCTGGCAGAGAATCTCCCACAAGCGCGCTTGCCGTCGCCAGCGCGGCAGGTGCGGCGCGAGTGCCACTTCCTCGAACTGGGTGTAGAGCGCCGGAAAGCGTGCCCCCAGATCCTGCATCAGTGGAATTGTCCCGGTACTGGTGCCCGGCAGCAGGCGGAAGTGCGCGTACAAATGCGGCGACGGCCCCTCGTAGCGGTAGAGCACGGGCTGGTTGGGCGGGGTGAGTCCCACAAAGCCAGGGCGGATCGGAAAGACCTGCCCGGCCAGCTCCAACGTGGCGCGGTAGCGGTAGAAGTGCAGCGACCAGAGCGTGGGAAGCTGGAAGCGATCCGTGCTCTGCCCCCCGTGCAGCCCCGCCGACATCTGCACCAGCACCGGCGGCTCTGCCAGGCAGATCGGCCACTCGGCAGCTTGCCAGTTATCGCCCCCCATGTTCATCACGATTTTTTACCACCAATTGACAACCTAGGCCATTGAAACAGAGAATTAGAACAATTAAAATCAACCAATTCCGCCCCGGTTCATCGGAGCGATCTGGAGGATAACGATGTTACGGCAAAAACTGCTGGTACTCTACCTGCACTATCCCGCACTGAATAGCGGGGTCTGCGCCTGGTCTATCTGGGACGGAACGGGCAAGGAGCACCACACCACGGGCGACAGCGACACGCCGCCCTACAACTCGGTGATCGAGGCGATGAAAGATGGCTGGCGCGTGATCCAGTTCCCGCAGCTCAACCCAGCCTACCCCGGTATGGAGCTGACAACCTCGTACCTGCGCTTTGAGTATATTTTAGAGAAGCTGGAGGATATCAGCAATGGCAGCTAGTAAAGAGCATCTGCTCACAACAGTGCAAGTGGCAAACTTCGCCGCCGACGGTCTACTGGTCTTCCCGGAGCTCATTCCCGACGACGTGAATCAAGCGGCAATGCAGGAGATTGATAACAAAGCAATCCCGATTGGCTACGAAAAATCCGGCCAAGAACTAAGCAATATCTGGAAGGAGAGCAAGGGATTTGGGGCGCTTTTCAGGCTCCCACAAGTGGAGGGGATTATCCGCAGCCTCGTGGGCCCTGCACCACTCTACGACCACCATGCCTTCCATAAAGTGGGGCCGCGCCACGAAGAGGGGCAGATCTGGCACGCCGATAATATCATTGACCCACGCCAGCACTTCGATATCCAGTTGTTTTATTTCCCACACGACACGCCGCGTGAGATGGGCGGAACGATGTTTCTGCCCGGCAGCCACCTGCGTCGCATCCATGAGACCGATATCGGGCGCTACCAGAACTTCCGGGGCCAGCTCCCGATGGTCTGCAAGGCGGGAACAATCGCGGTGGGGCACCATGGGATCTGGCACTGCGCGCAGCCGAACCATACAGAGAGCATGCGCTACATGTTCAAGCTACGCCTTAACCCGACCGTTCGCCAGCGCCAGCTCTGGAACACCGACGATATCAACGACCCACAGGTGCCGGGGATTCTGAATCGAAATCATCGCTGGTACGGCAACGACGATCGCTTGGAGATTACTCAGCGCATCAAGTTCTGGCGCTTCCTACTCGACGACGACAAGTGGGACGCCCACTACTGGCTCACCCGCGTCGAGAACAAGCCCGAGCGCCCCGCCCCGTTCTTCACGTAAACGCACCAGGCTGGAGCGCGAGCAGGTAAAATACCTGCATGGACACGCGCCCCAGTATTCTCTTTGTCATCGCCGACGATGCATCGTGGAGCCACTTTGGGGCCTACGGCGATCCCGTTGCCCAAACCCCGAACTTTGATAGAGTTGCCCGTGAAGGAGCACTCTTTACCCATGCCTTCTGCGCCTCACCCTCGTGCACGCCCTCGCGCGGGGGGATTCTCACGGGGCAGCACATCTGGCGACTCGGCGAAGGAGCGAACCTACACTCGTTCTGGCCCAATACCGCCCCGGTCTATCCTGACTTGCTCGCGGCGGCGGGCTACGCTGTCGGGCACACGGGCAAGGGCTGGGGACCGGGGGATTTTGCCAAGCACGGACGCGAAAACAACCCCGCCGGGCCGCGCTTCGCGAGCTTCGATGCGTTCCTAAAGACCATCGCCAGCGCTGAGACGCCGTTTTGTTTCTGGTTTGGTAGCCTCAACCCACACCGTGTCTATGAGACCGGGATTGGTCGCAAGCG
>JANNDD010000887.1:0-3625 GCA_031387365.1 Armatimonas sp.
AGATCGAGCCGTCCTTTTCCCGCCAAGTCCATAAACCCAGCGCTCGCGCCCCAGTGCCCCCTATTTGCCTTGCTCAGCCCTGCCGACTCCGTGACATCGGTGAAGACCTTGCCTAAGTCGTTCTTCAAAAGCGCGAGGCAGTGATAGCCCGTCAGCACCAGATCCAGCGTGCCATCGTCGTTGAAGTCCCCGACCGCGCAACCTTTCCAGTCGCCAGAAAATTTATTCAGTCCCAGCGCCTCGGTGCACTCCTCAAACGTACCATCGCGCTTATTATGGTAGAGGCGCGGGTACGGTGTCGCGACAAGGAGAATGTCCTGCCAGCCATCGTCATCGTAGTCAAAGAAGGCACACCCCACGCCAAATGCCTCACTATTACGTAGTGGGCGCGGCTGTTTCGGCCAGCGGTAGGTCAGTCCGGCCCGCTCGGCGACACTCTCAAACCCGACTCCCTCGATGGTATTCGGAGCCGCCACAGTGGGCGGTGCCTCCTTCTTCGGACACCCGCAAAGGAGCAAGGCGAGTGCCAGCAGCGGCAGACGGCAAAACAGGTGCATGGTGTTTATTATAACCTTCTATGGAGCGAGCAGACGCGCAAGAGAAATGTCTTCCCAGTCGTCGCGGGATTCGGCGGCAGCACGGGCGAAGAGCCAGAGGCGTAGGCGTTCGGGGTCAAGCTCGGCGAGGTCAGCGATACGGTGTATCGTGGCGTCGGGGTTGGAGCGCAGGCGCTCGGTACAATTATGAAGCAGGTGCTGGGTAGCATCGTAGGTTCGGTCACCGACAAAGGGTTTGGGATCAATCACCAGCCACGGTTCGCGCTGGGCGGCAAGAATATTACTTGCGTGCAGATCGGTCGCAAGCAGCACATCCTCGTAGCTCGGTTGGGATAGCTCATCGAAGAGGCGCAAACCTTCTCGCACCAGCCCAGGATCGGGCCAGCGGGCTTCGTCTGCGCGGGTCTCATCGCTCCAGAACGTCAGCATCTCCGAGAGGTGCCGAAATGCAACCTCTCCCCCAGCCCCTCTCCCAGGCGTTCGTACCTCACTGGGAAAGGGGAGTGGCCTGCGCCAGAGCCGCTTGAGCATCGCCGCCAGTACGACATCTTGCGCGGGCTCATTGAGAGTCCGTAGCAGTGTTCCCGGCTCGCAGCGCTCCATCAGAAACGCCTGGGTTGTGTCGTCGCCTTCCAGCACCCGAACCGCTCCATCGCCTGCCCAGAACCGTAGCCCAGCCAGCTCATCGCGACTCTCCATTGCGGGCAGACCGATCTTGAACACTGCCGTCGAGCCATCCGCACGCGTTGCGCGAGCCACCCAGGAGCAGCTCACGTTCGCGCCATCAACCGGCTCGTGGAGTGTGAGTTCCCAGCGCTCCGCCAGAGAGCTCACGATTCCGGGCAGACTCTCCAACCAGACGCCCCACTCGGGTTTGTGGGCGCAAGTTGCTCTAAGCCATGTAGGAATGGTCAGGCGCATCGGATATTTCCTTTCGTTGTGCCGAATAGATCCCTCGTTGCCCAGAGAGAGAATAGCTGACGAGACACACTGCTGCCAGAGGGAGCGCAAGCGGTGCGCCGAAGAGTTCGATCCCCATCACGATACAGGCAAGCGGCGTGTTAGCGGCAGCCCCGAAGACGGCCACAAACCCCAGCGCCGCGAAGAACGCGGTAGGCTGGCCCGTGAGCTTTGCGAGCGCGGCACCAAGCGTGGCACCGATACAGAACAGGGGGGTTACCTCGCCGCCCTTAAAACCTGACCCCAGTGTCACGGCGGTAAAGAGCAACTTGAGCGCAAAGGCCCAGAGCACGACGCCTCCGGGAGTGAAGCTGCGCTCGATCAGCGGCAGTCCGAGCCCGAGATAGTCGTGCGTGCCGACAATCCAGGTGAGAAAAATCACCACGACGCCTCCCAGCGCCGGGCGAAGCCAGGGCGGAGCAATCTGCTGTGTGAGTGTGCGCTGAATTGTATGAATCACTTCCGTAAACGCAATGCTTGTCAGGCCAAACAGCGCCCCGGCGACAAGCACCCAGAGCCAGAGGGTTGGTGTGAGTGCGGGAATCACTCCAGCGGAGTAGGGAGGATGGTGGACGCCCAGTGCGCGGCAGACAAGATCCCCCACCACCGATGCCACAAAGCACGGCACGAGGCCGGTATAGCTCAGCCGCCCGACGCGTAAGACCTCCAGTCCGAAAATTGTCCCTGCCAGAGGAGTTCCAAAGACCGAGCCAAAGCCACCACTGATCCCGCACTGAATGGCGAGCTGCTGGTCACTGTCGGGGAGCCGGAGCGCCTGCGCCAGAGCACTACCCAGCGAGCCACCTTGCTGCACCGCCGTCCCCTCGCGTCCCGCCGAGCCGCCAAAGAGATGCGTGGTTACCGTCGCAAGCAGAATCAGCGGGGCCATGCGAAAGGGCACAGGTGGGCCGGGCTCGTGTACCCGCTCCAGTAGCAAGTTGCTCCCACCTGCCACACTTGCGCCAAAACGCTGGTAGACCCAACCAACGAGAGCGCCCGCAACCGGCAGGCCAAAGAGCAGCGCCGGATGCCCCTCACGAAAGCCTGTTGCCCAGGCAAGCGCGTGCAAAAAAATCGCAGATGCCACCCCAGAGAGCCCCCCCACTGCCGCGCCGAGCAGACAGCTTTTCAGCAGCGCCAACAAAACCGCGAGCGATTCCTGGATCTTCAAATTCAAGAGCATTACGCTATTGTATCTTTTCTGGTATACCCAAGAGCATGGAAACATCCCTTGGAATCTTTGAGGATCACGGCGATATTGGCAATGTTGTCCACTCCGGCGAAGCACACTTTGACAGCAACACAGGTTGCTACACCATCACGGGCAGTGGCATGAATATGTGGAGCGTCCGCGACGCGTTTCACTATCTCTGGCACGAGGCATCGGGTGAGTTGTCGCTCAGCGCGGATATTTCGCTTGTCGGCATCGGGGTCGAGCCACACCGCAAAGCCGGGATTGTCTTTCGCCAGAGCCTGAATGCGGAGTCGGCGTACGTGAGCGCCGTGGTGCATGGCGACGGGCTGACCTCGCTCCAGTTCCGCTTGACTAGGGGCGGGCCTACGCAGGAAGTGCAGGCTGCCGTCGCCGCACCAAAAACGATCAAGCTGGAGAAGCAAGGCAAGTATCTTCGGCTCTATACCGACGGTGCGTTCTCAGGCGCGGCAGTCGCGCTGGAGCTCACCGAGCCGTTTTACGTAGGGCTGGCAGTCTGCTCACACAACGCCGATGTGAGTGAGACGGCGATTTTCTCGAATGTCGAGCGGGGCTTACCTGCCGACGGCCCAACCGCGCTCTTTAGCACTCTCGAAACGATCACGATTGCCTCAACGGACAGAAAAGTACGCTTGTGCCAGAAGGCGCACTTTGAAGCACCCAACTGGCTCCCGGACAATAGCGCGTGGCTCTACAACGCGGGCGGATTAATCTACAAGCTGGCGCTGACGGGCGGCAATCCCGAGCAGATTGACACGGGCTTCGCGACGCACTGTAACAATGACCACGGCGTCACGTTCGATGGGCAGACACTCCTTATCAGCGATCAGTCGCACAACGGCAAGTCGCAGATCTACACGCTTCCCATCACCGGCGGCACTCCCAGTCTGATAAC
>JANNDD010000029.1:0-6791 GCA_031387365.1 Armatimonas sp.
CCCTCGGTATCGCTCAGCACCAGACGATAACTGATCTTCCAGAGCGGCGCTTCGGTGATATAGCCCACCTGAACTTTACGCTTTTTCTTGCCCGCAAAGCGCAACTGCACGGTTCTACGGGCATCGTCCGCGCCCCCGGCAAGCACCGTCAGTGCCTCACGGAGCTCAGCGTCGCGGCGCTCGTCGAGTAGCTTGATCAGGCGCACTTTATCCAGCGAGACCGAGACTAGCCCCTCAGCCGTAATCAGTGTCAGAGTCTCCACATCCACCACGGAGCGCTCGCCGCGCACCTGCTTCTCGGACTCCACGGCCACGATCTGTCCCTCAAAGGCTTCTTTGCTGAGAGTCTCGATCTTGAGTACGACGCCCCGGAGCTGGCGCAACAGCTCGCCGCGTGTAGAGAACGCCGAGACATCCACGGCGAAGCTCTGGAGCGTGCGCTCAACGGGGTCTTGTGACGGGTAGATCGCAGGCAACGCCCCGCCCTCTTCGTCGAGGAGCACTAGGGATTTTAAAATATCGTTGATCTGATTGGTACGAAACGTCAGAGGCACCGTCGCCTCGCCCGCATCAATACTGCCCTCACGCTGGGTGTAGGCCACCCCGGAGGAGAAAAGTGTCACTGCACAAACGGGAAGTTTAGAAGTATTCACACCGTATTGTACCCGCCCCATAAATGAGACGTCTCCAAAAAAACCAAAGCCCGTACCGGGCTGAGGGAGTTTGGGCTCCCTCGCCTGGCACGGGCTTTGGTTTGGAAGGTTACTTGCCGAAGACTTTGGCGAAGTACTTATCCTGCGCCTTATCCACTTTACCAACGCAGCCGCCACAGCAAACCTTGACGGACTTGCCCTTATACTTGGCATTCTTGCCCTTGTAGGCGATCGCAATAGGCTTGCCCATAGAGCCAAGATCCTCGTCGGTCACAGCACACTTGGTTTGTGCCTTCGGAGTGGCAGGTTTAGGCTTCTTATCCTGAGCAAATGCAGCACCGGCTACAGAGACGGCAACTAGAGCGATCAGTAAACGATTCATGTTTTCTTTCTCCTGAGAGTTCTTAAGATAGCGTATTGTACCTCTAATACTCCGTTCGTCGCTCACTTGGTTCCAGGGCGGGTACAATTTCTTATGCCAATCCCATTCGCTCTCACCGCCTACGCCCTGCCACACGTGCTGGGCTACCTGCCCACCAAAGATGGCACCCCGAATCCTGGCCCGCTCTCGCCCCTCGGCTTGCTGGATGCCGCCAAAGCCCGGAATCTCGCGGGCGTGGACATCCCACTGCCTGCCGACCTCTCCGCCGAGGCCCTGCGCGATGCGCTTGCGGAGCGTGGCTTGCGGCTTGTTGTCGAGGCAATGAGCGTCCTGGAGATGGAAAATGCTGATGCGTATCTGAGAAAAGCGGCAATAGCGGGCGCGAGAGTGGTGCGCTTTACGCTCTCCGGGATTCTCTGTGGCGATAGGCGCAAGCTAGGACCGGGCGGCTGGTGGACACGGCGCGATGCGCTGGCAAAGCGCATCGCCGAGCTGCTCCCCCTTGCTGCCGATCTGGGACTCTCACTGGCATTTGAGAACCACCAAGATGCCGATCTTTCGGACTTTTTCTGGCTCCATGAAAAGACCGGCGAGCACTCGGCGTTCGGGGTCTGCCTAGATGCGGGCAACCCACTAGCCGTGGGAGAAGACCCCGTCAAAACGGCGCAGGCCCTTGCGCCGCTGATTCGCCATGTTCACTGCAAGGACTACACCATGCACGTCGCGCCGGAGGGCTACCACCTCGTGCGCTGCGCCGCCGGAACAGGCGTGGTGGACTTCCCCAGAATTCTGGAGATCGTGAAAAACAATGGATTTACGGACTTACTTCCCGGTATCGAGATTGCAGCGCAGGCCACGCGAACGATTCCCTTGCTCGAAGCCTCCTGGTGGGCGGAGTACCCGGAGCGCGATGTTCGGACACTGATCCCCGCGCTCCAGATTCTCTGGGGAAAAGGCCGCTCTGCCACTGAGCCGTACTCCAGCGCGTGGGAGCGTGGCGAAAACTCCGAGGTCGTCCGTGCCGAGGAGTGGCGGCTTTTAGACGAGAGCATAGCGTATTTCGGCAGGCTTTAACGCAGAACAATTCCTAAAAGCGCAGCGAGGGCAAGGATCACCACAACAGGGACGCGTTTACTAGCTCCCAGCGCGAAGCTTGCGGCGACAATCAGCACGCTCTGGAGGTCCAGCCCATTTCCCTGTAAAACCCGGTAGAGTACCACGACGAAGACCCCGCTGACTGCCAGCGCAAGGCCGCGAATAAACCCTTCGACAGCAGGATGCTCTTGCACTTTTCGGTAGAGCCGCTCCACCACCAAAATCAGCAGCGGCGGCAGGCTGATCGCGGCGAGTGTCCAGAGCGCACCAGGAAGCCCCCCCAGTAAGTAGCCCAAACTCACGACCCAGAGCCCATTGGGACCAGGAGAGACTTGCCCCACGGCAAGCGCTTCAGCGAGCTGACGCTCTGTCACCGCGCCTCGGGCAATGAGATCATCGTGGAGGCTAGGGACATTGCCAAGGCCGCCCGTCGAAAACAGCGAGGCCTTGAGGGTGAGCAAAAAGAGGAGCAGAAGGTTCATACAGCACGCCTCGAATGGCAAAACGCGGAGAGCCCCCCGGCGGTGGCAAGGACAGATACCACAGGCAACTTGAGCCAGAGCAGCACGCTGCCGCTCCCGAGTAGCAGAAAGAGAGCCAGCAGAAGCCAGCGATTTCCCTCCCGCGCACTTTCTCGCACGGCAGGACGCGCCACCTCGTAGGCACTCAGCAGCCCCAGCCCCACGGAGGCGGGCACAACGGCCTTAAGTGCCGCCTTCATCAGAAGTGAGTCGCGGAGGGCGGCGTACCAGACCGTGAGTAGAATCGTGCAGGTGACACTAGGAAGCATAAGCCCCACCAGACAAACCACGGCTCCCGCGCCTCCCGCGATCCGTCGCCCTATCAGAATCGTAAATGCCGTCAGATTGATCCCTGGGCAGACCTGACAGAGCGCCCAGTCCCGCGTGAACTCCTCCTCGGTGAGCCAGCCGTAGCGCTCGATCACGGTGCGCCGGATGAGAGTCAGCATCGCCCCACCACCGCCAAACGACTGGAGCCCCAGCAAGAACCAGATCCCAAAAAGTCGTCCCAGAGAAAGTGATTTATCTATAGAATCTGACATGGCAGGATTTTAGTATAGCTCCGGTGTACTCATTTGACATATGAAAACAGTGATTGTGACGGGTGCGGGTCAGGGAATTGGACGGGCGCTGGCGCTCGGGTTTGCACAGGCGGGCTGGAGTGTCTGCGCGACGGACTTGCGCAAGATTGAGGAGACGGCAGTGCTTTTGGGCGAGGGGCACCTGTGCCTTGCGGGCGATGTGACCGAGATTGCATTCCCTGCGCAAGTGGTCGAAGCGGCAGCGGAGAAATTCGGGCGGCTGGACTGCATCGTCAATAATGCCGCCGACCAGCGCGGCACAACGCTGGAAGAAACCCCGGTGGCGCTCTTTGACCAGATTCAGGCCGTGAATGTGCGTGCGCCGTATTTATTTGTCCAGGCCGGGCTGGAGCACCTGAAAGCCACGAAGGGAAGCATCATCAACCTTGGCTCGCTGGTGGGCAACCAGCCGATCCCGGAGCGTGTGGCCTACTCGACCTCGAAAGCGGCACTCGCCGGGCTAACACGAGCACTGGCAACGGACATTGGGCGCTACGGGATTCGGGTGAACTGCATTGCACCAGGGCACATCATGACCAGCGGCGAGGCGGCCTGGAAAGAGCGTTTTTCGCCCGAGGAGCAGCGGGTTTTCTTCACCCACTATCCCCTAGACCGCGTCGGGCACCCCGAGGAGATCGCCGCCGTTGCGCTCTTTCTCGCCTCAGATGCCGCCAGCTTTCTCACTGGCGCGACAATCCCCGTAGACGGTGGCATGAGTATTCTCTGCCCCGAGACCGGCGCGTTCCGGGCGGCGAGGGTCAACTGGCCGGGGAATCCGGGAGGGGTGACATCGTCTCCAAGCAGCGCTGGCAGATAAGCAAAGTCAGGTCGTCCACCGGCTCTGAGTTCTCGGCGCGGAGCGCTTCGATAATCCTATCCGCAAGAATCGTCGGCCCCTGAGGCGCATTTTCACGGATGAGCTCGTGAAGCCGCGCCTCGCTCATGCCCTGCGCCTCCGTGATGCCATCGGAGTGGAACACAACAAGATCGCCCGGTGCTAGGGTCAGCTCCTGCTCCGGGGCATGCCAAATTGTAAAGAGGCCCAGTGGCGGAGCCTGGCCACAGGCAGCGGAGTCAATATGCCCATCGCGGGCGCGCCAGAGCAGCGCGGGCGGGTGGCCCGCATTCCACAGCCGCAGTGTCCCCTCACGTGGCGCAAGCTCCGCGTAGAGCAGAGTGGCAAACGACGAATCCGGGAGGCGCTCACAGAGGTCTTTGTTGAGCCGAACCAGCGCTTGCTGCGGGCTGCGGAGGGGATCTAAGTAGGGCAGTAAGTACCCGATACTCGTGGCGATCAGCGCCGCCGCCATCCCCTTGCCCGACACATCACCAATCGCCAAACCGAGACGGCCTCCGATGGGATCCTGAATAAAGACATGCAGATCCCCTCCCACTTCAAGCGACGGTTCCGTGCGAAGAACGAGGACTAGGCCCGCAACATCGGGGGCGACCAGAGGAAGCGAGGAGCGCTGAATCTCCCGGGCAAGCTCCAGCTCCCTCTGGCGTGTCTGCTCCATGCGACGTTGATCCAGCTCGCGCGCAAAACTTCCCTGGTAGCGGGTGAACCAGGTCTTCATCTGGGTGACGAGATAGCCTGTAAAGCCTCCGACGATCACAAAATAGGGGGCAGTGTCGCGCACCACTTCCCACCGATAGCGGCTTTTCTCTGGATCCAGTAGCCCCAGCCCAACCGTCATTACCCCCGCTAGTGCGCCAATCGCGAGCCCCCCCTTGAGGTTTCCAAAGAGTGCCGCCGCAAAAACAATCAAGTAGCATAGACCCAAATACGGACTCGTGGCCGCCCCGGTGTAGTAAGCCGCATTGCCCAGAAAGAGTAGATCCAGCACCACTAAGAGCCGCAGCGGGATGCGCTGGATGGGAAGACGGTAGAGCTGCACCAGAACGACCCCGTTGTAGGCGAGTAATAGCGCCATCGCGATCCAGGCAGCAGCGGGGCGCTCGTGGTACCAGAGCGCCAGAAAGATCGAGATTGCGGCCTCGGTGAGCGCGAGCGCCCAACGCCCTCGCAGCAGAAGCCGGGGGAACTCTTCGGTCTCAAGAAGCACTAGTGGTCTCCCCAGGCGCAGAGTGCCGCCAGATCTTGCGCACGGTCTCCCAGCGCCGCCGGGACAACTTCCAGCCCCTCCGTGAGACGTGGCCATGCATGAGTTCGCAGGCTCTCTTTAATTCTAGGGAGCAGCAAGTCGGCGGCGTGAACGGCTAGTGTCCCGAGTACGATGCGCTCTAAATCAAGTAGCATGGCAAGTGTCGCCAGCGCCGCGCCTAAGTGATCGGCGGCCTGCTCTAGCGCAGCAAGGCAGGCAGCATCGCCCGCCCGCGCCGCTTCCACCACCGCTTTTCCGCTCGCCGCGCCGCGCCAGCCGCACTCCTGCGCGATCCGAGTCACCGATGGCCCACTGGCATAGGCTTCCAGGCAGCCACGCAGGCCGCAGGCGCAGAGTCGGCCCTCATTTCCAGAGACCACGGCGATATGCCCGATCTCCCCGCCCGCACCGCGCCGCCCTCGGTGCAGTGCGCCATTGAGGATCAGCCCTGAGCCGATCCCGGTGCCCACGGTCAGAAACGCCATATTCTTCGTGCCCTGCCCTGCCCCAAAGCGCCACTCCGCCAGCGCCGTGGCATCGGCATCGTTTTCGAGCTTGACGGGAAGCTGGAGCGCCTCGGAGAGACGCGCGGCGAGCGGGAATCCCTCAGCTCCCCAGCCGGGAAGATTGGGTGCGGCAAACACCAGGCCCTTAGCGGCATCAGTGGCCCCTCCCACAGAAACTCCAACGCCCGTGAGAGTCTCAGTGCCACGGATTTCTTGGGCAAGCGCCATCAAAAACGCAAAAAGCCCCTCGGCGTCGGCATCGGCAGGGGTCGGCGCGGCGACACGCTTCGCCACGGTTCCGTCCTCGTGCAGCAACAGTGCTGCCGATTTTGTTCCCCCTAAATCAATTCCCAGAATCACGCCGTTCGTATTGTACCCCCTTCGCGGAGCCGCACCCAGAGGGTACCCGGGTCGGCGAAGCTGGGGGGAGGCTGGTAAAATAGCGTTATGACCAAGCTCGCTGTTCAGCTTTACACACTCCGCGACCACCTGACCACCACGGCGGATGTCGCCGCGTCGCTCAAACGCATCTCCGAGATCGGGTATCGCGCCGTGCAGGTCTCCGCCGTCAAGGCCTTTGAGACGGAGTTCGATGCCGCCACTCTGCGCACAATGCTCGATGACAATGGCCTCAAGTGCATCGCCACCCATAGATCCTGGGACAGGCTCTCGCAGAATACCGACGAGGAGATTGCGCTGCACCACACGCTCGGCTGTGACTATGTCGCCATCGGGGGGATTCCCCAGCCCTACGGTGCCGACCACGCCGACGGCTACCGGCGCTTTCTGGCCGACTCTCGGCCGGTAATTGAGAAGCTCAAGGTGGCAGGGATTCGCTTCGGACACCACAACCACAGCCATGAGTTTGTACGCGTCACGCCCACAAATCCCCAGACCCTCTGGGACATTCTGATCGAGGAAGGCGGCCCGGACTACTACCTAGAGGCC
>JANNDD010000910.1:0-2117 GCA_031387365.1 Armatimonas sp.
GCGAGTGCCGCTAGATCAAAGGGTCCCTCCTGCTTGCCACCGACGCCGACAAACCAGGCGGCTTGAGGTAGGGGAGGTGCGGAGGGGGTTTGCATACTGTTTTGGAGCTGGTTGCCCATCGCGATTCCCATCGCGAGGTCCAGTGCAGGGTTGCCACCACCGGGGTTGTTGGCGCTGGCCTCGATGGCATTGGCGGCCTGGAACTGCGTGTAGCGGCTCATGTCGCCGAGGATGCCCATCTGGGTGCGCTTGTCAATCGCGGCCTCCACTTCCGGCGGCAGGCTGACACTCTCAATGAGAATGTGCATCACCTCCAGGCCGTACTGCGCAAAGTCCGGCTGAAGCGCGATTCGCATCGCGTCCCCGATCTGGGTGTAGTGCGCCGCGAGGTCATACACGCCGATCTCGCCCTTGCCGATCCACTGCGCAAAGTGCGTCGTCATGAACGCACGGAGCTGGTCGGCGGCATCGTCGGTCTCGAAGCTCGGGTTGGTGGAGATAAGCTGGCGCAGTAGCGTCGCGGCGTGGCCGATGCGCAAGGAGTAGGTGCCAAAGGCGCGCAGCCGCACCGGGCCTAGCTCGGGATCACGGAGGGTGATGGGATGGGGCGTCCCCCACTTCAAGCCGGTGAACTGGCGCGTGTTGAAGAAATAGACCTCCGCCTTAAACGGGGAGCTGAACCCGTGAGGCCAGGACTTGAGCGTCGTGAGAATCGGCAGGTTATTGGTGACAAGCGTGTAGGTGCCCTCGCCAAACTCATCGGCAACCTGACCCTCATTGACAAAGACAGCGGTCTGTCCGGGGCGGACGATGAGCTTTGCCCCGTTCTTTATCTCATTACCCTGCCGCTCAAACCGAAAGGCCAGCGTGTCTTGCGTGTCGTCTAGCCACTCGATGACATCTATAAACTGACCACGAATTGCATCAAACAGTCCCATATTTTTCTCCCTAGAGTTGGTTCACCAACTCAGACAGTCTTTCCTTTTTGTTGGTTGCATGAGGTCATTCAGTTATTGCATTCACCGCACCTTAGACCTAGACATCCGGGGGCGTGTGCTCAGGAAGAGTCGTTCTGATGCGAAATCCCACCCGACCACGGTGCTCGATGTCGCTATTTTCCGGAGCGTGGATCGCCTTGAGAGTGAGTGCCGCCGCGCCACTGGGGACAATGGTTCGTGTCCTGCGCCCTTGATCGTCGCGGCCATCGAAGTAGATAAAATCGGGAAGTGCGGAGCCGAAGCCGTCTATATCGAGTACCTCCCCGCCTGGGGTGACAAAGAGTGCCTGCGTGGACTCATCCTCACCCAGCTCTTTCTCAAAGGCATCGAGCAGCGTCGCCAGCCCCATCACGACCATTTCCGCCGCTGTGGCCGGGGCTTGTTTTTGCTCGTCCTCGGTTAGCTCCGGCTCACCGATATGCTCGTCTGATTCTTCCATGTGTTGCCATTTTACCTGGCAAGGGCTGATATACTGACCGTTATGAAATTTGAAACCCTTGCCATCCACGCCGGGCAGGGACCTGACCCGGCGTACGGGGCCGTGATGTCTCCTATCTACCAGACCTCGACGTTTGCGTTCCAGGACTACAACAAGCCCGGGGAGTTTGACTACACCCGCAGCGGCAACCCGACCCGCAAGCGGCTTGAGGACTGTCTGGCCGCACTAGAGGGCGGGAAGTTTGGCTATGTCTTCGCGACTGGAATGGCGGCCTCAGCGACTCTGCTCTCGATGTTCAATGCGGGGGATCACCTGATCATCCACGATGATCTCTACGGTGGGACCTATCGCCTTCTCGTCTCCGTGCTCGCTCCCAAGGGCATTGAGGTGGAGTTTGTCAACCTGCGCGACTTAGACGCGCTACGGGCAGCGATCAGGCCCAACACCAAGGGCATCTGGACAGAGACCCCGACCAATCCTCTGATGAACCTGCTGGATCTCTCGGCCATTGCCCAGATTGCAAAGCCGAAGGGAATTGTAACGTTCTGCGACAATACGTTTCTCTCGCCGTTTTATCAGCGGCCTTTGGAGCTTGGCATTGATATCGTGATGCACTCGACCACGAAATACATCAACGGGCACTCTGATGTGGTAGCGGGCGCGGCGATCACCAACGACCC
>JANNDD010000915.1:0-4907 GCA_031387365.1 Armatimonas sp.
CCGTCTGGAGATGGTCGTCGGCATCGCGCCCCCAGAGCGTGCTCAGTCCGACGAGTGTCTCCCTGTCGAGAGCAAGAAAGTTCGCCTGGGGGAGATAGCCCGAGTGGTCAAAGCGCTTCGCCCAGACCTCATAGGGGAGCGGTGTAAAAGGCTCCGGTGAGGGAATATCGGCCTGAATCACCTGCGTGAACTCGTAGAACCGCTGGAGCACCTCTGGGTTGGTGTCGTCCAGCTCTCGGAGCGTGGTCAGGCGGATGCCTTGAGAGAGCACACGCTCTTCCGCGCCGGCAAAGCGGCTGGCATCAAAGGTATTGACATCGAGCCACGACTCGGCGTAGCTCATCTCTTCCGTGAAACCCCGGTCGGTGAGAAAGCGCAGGGCGCGCTCGGTACCCTCGACGGTGTGCGTGCGGAGTGCGGTGGGCTGGAGCGGCTCCAGATCAGCGATCACTTGGTCAAAGAGTGCCTTGCCGTAGCCCTTAGCTTGTTGTGCAGGAGCGACAAAAATATCTACCTGAAACTGTGTGGGATGGAAGCTGTGTGAGTCATGGGCACTCTGGCCATAACCAACGACAACTCCACTGTCGTCTTCAGCGATGATCCGAGCAAAGTGGTGCTTTTCTTCGCGGTAGTCATCACCAAAGCGAAACTCGTTCTCGGACTCCTGGAAGCCAGGAAAGTTGGCGTTGTAGATCGCCACAATCGCGGGATAGTCCCGCGTGGGGTCAAAGGTACGGATAGTCATGTCTTTTTTATCGTAGCACAGGGCGAGTTTGCTAAGGTACGATAGCCTATGTTTGCTACTCTGCTCACCGTTGCGCTTCTGGCCGCGCCGCCAACAAAGATCGCACGTCTGGAAGTGATGCCGCCGTCGGTGGCGCTGGACGGCCGGACGGCGCTTCAGCGGGTGCTGGTGACGGCAATTTTAAGCGACGGGAGCCGCAAGGATGTGACGGGCCAAGCCAAGCTCACGACCTGGCCCCCGACGCTGCTCCAGCTCGCGGGAAATACCGTCACACCGCGCACCGATGGCACTGGGGCGATTAAGGCCGAGCTGGGAAGTGTCAGCGCCAAGATTCCCGTGAGCGTGAAAAACACAGCGATTGCTCCAACCTACTCCTTTGTCAACGATGTCGCGCCGACACTCGCCAAGCTCGGCTGTAGCGGAGGAACCTGCCATGGAGCGGCCTCCGGGAAGGGCGGCTTCAAGCTCTCCCTGCGCGGCTACGCCCCCGAGCAGGACTTTCTGGCCATCGTCAAAGCCCTCAATGGCCGCCGCATCACCCGCGAGGCTCCTGAGCGGAGTTTAATTCTGCGCAAGCCACTGGGCGAGCTACCTCACCGGGGCGGGGCGGTGATCACGAAGAACTCGCCCGAGCACCAGCTGCTTCTTGGCTGGCTGGAACAGGGCGCACCGGGGCCCGTAGAGAAAGAAGCGCCGCTCGCCAAGATCGACGTGCTCCCCGGCGACCGCGTGCTCACGCCGGGCGAGACCCAGCGCCTGCTCGTGCGAGCGACCTACGCCGATGGCCGCACCGAGGATATCACCCACCGCGCCCTGTTCTCCGTCAACGACCCCGCCATCGCCTCGGTCACCGATGATGGCACAGCCAAGCAGCTCCGCTCCGGTGAGACAGCGGTGCTGGCCAAGTACCGCGACAAGCTCACGATTGTCCGACTGAGTGCCCCGTTCCCTAATACCATCAAAGACAGCGCTTTCACGGCTCGAACGAACTACATAGACGATGCCGTCAATGCCAAGCTAAAAGCGCTTCATATTGAGCCGTCGGGCCGCTGCACGGATAGCGAGTTTCTACGCCGCGTCTCGATTGACCTTGTCGGCACCCTCCCCACCGAGGCCGAAGCCCGCGCCTTTCTCGACGATAAAGCGCCCGACAAGCGCGAAAAGCTCATCGACAGTCTGCTCACGCGCCCGGAGTTTGGGCTGATCTGGGCGCTCAAGCTCGGGGATTTGTTCACGCTCCGCAAGGAGAACATGGGCCGCAAGTACGCGATGCAGCTCCAAGCCTGGCTAGCGGAGCAGCTCAACGCTGGTGTCGGGTGGGGCACGCTCGCAACAAAGATCCTCACCGCGTCCGGCCCGCTCGACGAGAACCGCGGTGGGCTCTTCTGGCTCAGCCGTGTCCCGCAAAAGCCAAACCAAGGCTACTGGGTGCGCGCCACGGAGAACTCCACCGAGCTGATCGCGCAGACATTTCTAGGCCAGCGCATCGGGTGCGCCAAGTGCCACAACCACCCGACCGAGAAATTCACCCAGGACGACTACTACCACTTCGCGGCGCTCTTTCACCAAGTGAGCGGCGGCGGTGAGAACGAGGACGGCATCCCCGAGCGCTTAGAGGCAAAGCACGACCCGAATCTGCGGCACCTACGCACCAACGAGATCTCCGAGCCACGCCCCTTGGATCGCTCCCCTCTCACATTTGCCAAGGACGAAGACCGGCGCGTGAAAGCCGCCGCCTGGCTCGTGAATCAAGACGAGTTCGCACGCAACGCCGCCAACCGGCTCTGGGCACGCTGCTTTGGCAAGGGCATTGTCGAGCCCGTGGATGACCTGCGCTCCACCAACCCCGCCAGCAACGAGCCGCTCCTCAAGGCACTGGCCGACGATTTGAAAGCGCATCATTTCGACCTAAAATCTCTGCTCAAGACCATCTGTCTCTCGGCCACCTACCAGCGCACCAGCACGGCAAATCCCACCAGTCGCCTCGACACGCGCTACTTTTCGCACTACCTCCCGCGCCGCCTCCCCGCCGAGGAGCTCGCCGATGCGCTGGCGCAAGTGACCCAGGTCCCCGACCGCTACCAAGGCCAGCCCGAGGGGGCACGTGCTATCGAGGTCGCCGATGCCGAGATTCCCTCTGTGATGCTCGACACCTTTGGCCGCCCCTCGCGTATTCTCTCCGGCGAGTCCGAGCGCACCTGCGAGCCCGCACTGGGCCAAGCGCTCGCACTACTCAACTCACGCGAGGTGCAAGACAAGCTCACCAGCGGCGGGGGGATTATCGCCCAGCTCATCAAAGCCAAGAAAACCAACTCCGAGATTCTCGACACCCTCTTTCTCGTCGCACTCGCCCGCTACCCCAAGCCCGCCGAACGACTCGCTCTAGAGGCCCAGCTAAACTCTGCCAAGAACCGCGACGAAGCCCTGCAAGACGCGCTCTGGGCGCTCCTCAACAGCCCGGAGTTTCTCTTCAATCACTGATCCCGCCCGTTGGAGGGGCGGGACTGTAGAGCGCTACGCGCTACGAAGGGCGTGCCGCCCATAAATACGAACTTACGGATTTGTATGGCCGGAACGGCCTTTGTAGCCAAAGGCTCTCTAGCTACCCCGCTCCAACCGGGGTAGAATTTACGTAGGGTAACAAAAATGCTGGATGTCAATGCGGGTCGGGAGTACGCACGCTGCGATGGGATGACGCGGCGGGACTTTGTGCGCCTCGGGGCGCTCTCGGCGGTGGGCCTGAGCCTGCCGGAGCTGCTAGCACGTGAGGCATCCGGGGCGACAACAAAGCCACTTGCCAAGAACGTGGTCGTGGTCTATCTCGGGGGCGGGCTGACGCATCATGACTCGTTCGATCCTAAGCCCGATGCCCCCGCCGAGATTCGTGGCAAGTACGGCGTCATCCCAACCAAGCTAGCAGGCATTAAGTTCTCCGACAAGATGACCGAGCTGGCGAAGCTGACGCACCTCTACGCGCTCTGTCGGGGGCAAGTGACGGGCTCCGATCACCACGAGACCGCGACCCAGTGGATGCTGACGGGAAACTACGGCCTGATGCAGGGCGGCGACTACCCGAGTTTAGGCGCGATCTGTGCCCACGAGCTGGCACCGCTGAGCACGCTCCCGCCCTATGTTGCCATCCCACGCAACGCCAGTTTCACGTGGGAGCTGGGGAAAGCAGCCTGGCTTGGGGAGCGCTACGAGTCGTTTAAGGCGGGCAGTGTCGGCGAGAGCAACTGGCAGGTGCCAAATCTCTCGCTCTTGCCCGGCGTCGCGGAGGAGCGCCTGACCCGCCGCCAGAGCATGCGCCAAGCGCTGGATAGCGTCGCGAAAAAGTTCGAGTACAGCGACTCCCTCACCAGCATGGACGCGTTCCAGCAGAAAGCCGCCCAGTTGATCCTCTCCCCCGAGGCGCGTAAGGCCTTTGATCTCAAGGCCGAGTCCGAGGCGACCCAGACCAAGTACGGCAAGGACTTCTGGGGCCGACAGCTGCTTCTGGCACGGCGGCTTGTGGAGGCGAACACGCGCTTTGTGTTCGTGACGCAGGGCGGCTGGGACCACCACGGCAAGATCTACGAAGCCTGCGACAAGGCTCTCCCCGATCTGGATCGCTCGCTGGCGGCGTTTTTCTCCGACATGAATGAGCGTGGGCTGCTCAAAGACACGCTGGTCGCGGTATTTGGAGAGTTTGGGCGCACTAGCAAAATCAACAAAGATGCCGGGCGCGACCACTGGGGCAACGCGGGCTGTATGCTCTTTGCGGGTGCAGGGATTCAGGGCGGGCAGGTAATTGGGGAGACCGACGAGCGCGGGGAGTACACGGTATCACGGCCCATCCGCCCCACGGAAGTGGCGGCAACTATCTACCACGCACTGGGAATTGACTACGAGAAGCACATCGTCTCGCCGTCGAGCCGCCCCGTCGCGATCCTGCCTGAGTGCCAGCCAGTTAAAGAGCTCTGGTCCGGGGCATGACACAGCCTCCCAAACCTCCCGCAATTGTCTTTAGCCGTGAGGTACTCCCGATCCTGCGCCAGAGCTGCACGTCGTGCCACTCCGGCCCGAGTCCGGCCAGCGGCTACTCGATGGACACACGGGGGAAATTACTTTCCGGCGGACGGCACGGCGCGGCGGTGATTCCTGGCAAGGGTACCCAGAGCAA
>JANNDD010000922.1:0-2816 GCA_031387365.1 Armatimonas sp.
TCGCGGATCTGGCCGGGCTGGAGTACGGTGTGGGCAAGGGAAATCAGCTCGTCGCCGGTGGAGAGAATCCCGACACGGGGGCGGCGTGGGCAGGGGATCTCCGTGAGTCCTAGTGCCGCAAGTAGCCCGATCTCGCCTGCATGGAGCGTGGTGCCCGCCGGGATTGCCAGAGCCCCCGCCGCAAGATCTGACCCGCGCCGCCGGATGTAGCCGCCCGAGCCGGGATGACGCAGCGTGACACGGCCTAGTTCGTCTTCGTCTCCATGCTCTCTTTCGTCGGTGTCTTCCACCATCACCACGGCATCGCAGCCCTCGGGGATGGGCGCACCCGTGAAGATGCGCGCCGCCTCGCCGGCATTCAGAGCGCGGGTGGGCCAGGAGCCCGCGGGAATCTCCATCGTAATCGGCAGGCTGAGGCCAAGCTCCTCGGAGGCGCTGCCAACACTGGCTGCGCGCACGGCGTAGCCATCCACCATCGAGTTGTCAAACGGGGGCAGATCGCAAGTCGCAAGAATATCTGAGGCAACGGCGCGGCCCCGGGCTTGCTTTAATGGCACAAGCTCCGGCGCGAGTGGCACCGTCACCGATCCGAGAATCTGCTCAAGGGCTTCGTCATAGCTCTGCATGCCACGCTCCACTCTTGCCCCCGGTTTTCGTTAGGAGTCGCACGTCCTCAATGACCATGCCTTTGTCGGCGGACTTGCACATGTCGTAGACCGTCAGCGCGGCGACACTGACAGCGGTAAGTGCCTCCATCTCCACGCCGGTTGGCCCCACACAGGACGCCGTCGCTCTGATTTCGACTCCCGTCTCAGTTAGTTCCAGCTCCACCTGAATGTCGGTGAGTGGGAGGGGATGGCACAGTGGGATCAGCTCACCACAACGCTTTGCCGCCAGAATCCCCGCCACTTTTGCGACCGTGAAGACATCGCCCTTGGGAAGTGCCTTCTCCGCCACGAGCTGGCGCAGTGCCTCGGAGAGGCGCACGGTTCCTGTGGCGGTGGCAGTGCGGTGGGACGGGGTTTTCTGGGAGACATCCACCATCCGTGCCGTCCCTTTTTCATCCAGGTGGGAAAATTCTGGTTTTTCTATCATGATGGCATTCTACCTGCAAGGGTATAATGAGTACTGTCGGGGTAACCGACACTTTCGCAGTGTTGCGAAAAAGAAGCGACAAAGACGACTATGATCAATATCTATTCCGCGGGCCGCACCGCGCTGCTGCGCTGCGATTCTCCGCTCTCGGGCGGGCCTGATCCCGCGCTACTCTTAGCACAGATCGAGCGCACCGGTGCGCGCGGAGTGCTCCTCGATACCACCCAGGCTTCCTGGGCCGACAGCGATGGTCTGCGCTGGCTTCTCTCGTTCCAGCAAACTCTCTCCACCCACGGCCACTCTCTGCGTGTTGTGGCACATGAAGGAGGCCGCGTCTGGCGCAATATCTCGCTCCTCCAGACCGACCTGCCTCTCTTTGGGAGCGTGAAGGCCGCGCTACACCACTAGCTTGACCCTACGTCACCAGTAGCGCCAGTTGCCCGTCAGCAAGACAAATATCCCGAGTGCCGCGTTAGTGACCCCATGCGCGACGATGCACGCGAGTAGGGATTTCGTGTAGCGCAGCAGCCCCGCCATCAGCGCCGCGTAGCCGATTGCCGCCAGCCACTCGGGGTGCGCGAGCGCAAAAAGACCGGTGACAATCCCAAAGGCGGCGAGGGAGAACTGCCCGAGCGGCAGGCTTTTCCACTTGTCTTGGTCGGTTGCGTAGCGCAGCAAAAACGAGCGCCAGAAGACCTCCTCCATGACCGGGACGAGAAGCGCAAGGCCGATAAAGCGTACCGTGAGAAAGCTATAGCGAAGCGTGGGATTCGCAATCGCCTCAAACGGGTTGTAAGCGGTGCGCTTTCCCAGAGACCAACCCGCCGGTTGCAGCGCATCCAGCCCGAGCCAGAGCCCCAGCCCGAGCAGCCCGGCAACAACGCCCAGTGCCACTGCTTTGCCGTCGCCGCGAAGCTCGCTCTTCCACTCGCGATCGCGAAGCTCGCTCTTCCACTCGCGATGGAAATACAACAGCGCAATCAGTACCAGAAGTGCCTTAATGCAGTAGGCAATCGGGTAGCTGGAGCGGGGCAAGTAGCTCTCCAGCGCGGTCAGCACCAGAAAGAGTGCCATCGGGGCGGTATAGGGTAGCCAGTCGGGTTTGTTAGTCATAGGAAATTATCAGTGATCGAGATACTGCCGTTTTAGTGTCGTCGTCTCAGGAATGATGGAGTTGGGACGTATGGGGTGCAGTGTCAGCTCCGTGGCGCTCCAGTTCAAAGTCCCCTCCGCGATGGGCTGATTATCTTGGAGGAGCGTGAGCGTTCGTGGTGTGTTGCGAAGCTGAAGGTTGGACTGGCGCTTTCCGGCAAGATTGACCCAATAAAAATCGGAGCCGCCGTAGCGTACATCTAAGTGACGCTTGCTGGAAAACCACACTCCATGTGTACCTGAGGAGGTGTTGTAGCCAAGCATGGCCAGGGCAAAACCGGGATAGCCGCCGAGAATCGCGACAACGACGGTTCCAAAGCAGCCAAGACGTTGCTTTTTTGTGACGCGTTTGACGAGGGCCTCGACACATGCCAAGGTTATGGCGAAAGCGACAAAGGCAACAAGCAACTGCATACGAAATTATAACCTAATACTCTTCCGTGTCCCCTTACCCGCCGATTGAAATCGGCGTCTGAGGGCGTTCCGCCACAAAGTCGCTCCGCGACTAAGCCCCCCCCGGCGCGGAGCGACTTCGTAGCCGAGGAACGAGGCTCCTAGACACCGATTTC
>JANNDD010000939.1:0-5253 GCA_031387365.1 Armatimonas sp.
AGCTTCTGCCCATCGCCCGTCGTGTACTCCATCAGCTCACTCTTGCCCCAGACAAAGTCTTTCTGCTGCGGGTTCGCATCCGTGATTTTCTGCGCCTGCGGGATTTTCTCCAGACTCGGAGCCAGCCACAGATCGGGAAAGGCATCGAAACGCTCGCGGGTAAAGAGCACCGTCTCAGCATCGCGGGCCTTGATCGGCGGACCAAAGGAGCAGTCGTCCATGATGATTTGAGTGGGCCGTCCCTCCCGAAGCGATGCGGCACGCCAGTAGCCCTCGGCCTTGGACGTCTGATCCGTGACGCTGAAGAAAAGGGGTTTGTTAGTAGGGACGGTCGGCTTCTCGGGATCAAAACCCAGGCGGCTCAGTCGGAATGTCAGCCCCGCCTTTCGTCCTCCGGTCACCTGCCGCGCGTCGCCATTTTCCGGGTTCACCTCCCAGAGATCGAATTTATCGTAAAACAGCACGGACTTATCGCCCTCTGTCCAGCCCGCGGAGCCATACGTCGGCGGCGGGGCGGGATGGTCATCGTCCTCGTTCCAGAGGGGGTGAGGAATCTTCTCCCCAACATTGACGACCTTTTCACTCTCAACACCACGGCAGAGCCATGTCCGCCGCGACTGATCCCACCAAAGGAGATACTTTTCTCCCGGCGAGAGAAGCGCGGTGCCGCCCTGCTTCGTGAGTACCTTTTTCTTCTCGCCCGACTCAATGTCCACGAGAAAAACATCGCTGTAGCCCTGATCCCAAGAGGACAGCTGTTCATAGGGTTTTACATCGCGGCCCAGTGTCCAGCGCTTGGTCTCATCGCCGACTGAAACGGAGGGCTGATACGGCCAGGAGAGCACCGTGAGCTTATTGTTTTTGAGCGTGAGGAGCGCCGCGTAGCTTGGTTTGACATTTGCACGCAGCCTCTGCATTGTCTGAAGCTGTCCGTCGCCCGACGACCAGATATCCACATTGATCGGCTCAACGGGATCCTTGGGCTTAAGGGAGGGCTTCGGCGCGAGTGCTAGGCTGACGCGATTTCCGTCTTTGGAGAAGCGTGCCCCGCTTCCCTCAGCAAGCTGCCAGCCCACTGGAACACCCGGTGTTTTCTCCGTAAAGATTTCCTTGGCCCTTGCCTCGCCTACTTTCCAGTGCCAGAGGGTGGATCCCTCATCCCCCCGGCCCCCTTCTCCCAATAACAAGCCCGCTGCGCGGGTGGGAGAAGGGGGAGAGGGAGAGGGAGAGGGAGAGGGAGAGGGCTTTTTGGGTGTCCGTATAAAAACGAGTTGCTGGCCGGATTCGTCCCATCCGATTCCACTATACGTTGCACGATCACCAATCTTCGTTACCTTATCCTGGATATCCCAGACCACGAGACCATTGCGCGTTTCGTCTTTCCCATCCACCACATAGGCTAAACGCTCCCCCGATTTATGCCAAACAAAGTCAGTCACATCGGGTACAGAAACCTTAACTCCCAGCTCAAGATGAAACAGAATCAGATCGGCACCCACGGGTTGGCTCGGTGCCCCCCCCTGAGCCCCAGCCCCTGTGCCCTGTGGCGCTCCCGCAGGGCGTCGCCCTTGCCGTCCCGCAGGCGGCTGGTCTTTCCCGCCTCCTCCGGCTCCCCCACCTGTGGGAGTGGGAGGAACGACGGATTTCTCCAATTGATACGCCAGCCAGCGACTTCCCTCGCTTGCCAGTGTGAAGCGACGAACTTTCTCAATAGTCTCCGTCTTGCCCATCGTCAGATCCAGAATTCCTAGTGCCGAGGGCAGGGCGGGCTTCTTGTCCTTACGTGCCTTCTCGCTCTCCGCAAACAGTGGCGCGATCGAAAAAACCACAAAACGGCTATCGGGGCTGAACTGCGGAGCGCGCCCTCGCGGAATCTTGTACTCTGTCGCCCCCGCTGTGCTTCGAATAAAAAGTGTCCCATCACCCTCGGCAGGGGCGATCACATAAGCAGCCCACTTCCCATCGCGCGAGAGCTGTTGCGACTGAATACTTTTCCAGAGCTCGTAGTCGTAGTGCTTCAGTGGGCGCTTGCCAACTTGTGCCGCAGCAACAGTCGCAACAGCGGGCTGAAACTGGTTAATCGTCGTGCCCCCATTCACACGAGCAGGAAGGTTTTCCTGACCGTAGGCCACGGCAAGCATCCCAAAAGAAAGAGCAAGAGAAAACGTCAGGCGAATGCGGTTCATGACAGCAATTATAACGGTTTTCTGCTATGATTTAGCCATGCAGATAAGATTTAGTTTTTGTGTTGCCGCACTCTTCGCGGCCAGTGGCGCTTGGGCGCAGAGTGCACCTGGTGGCCCCCTCTCGCCATCGGCAGGCTGGGCAGCGCAGCGAGCCGGTATCGGACCGGCCAGTAGTCAGGCAGCCATTCTCGCTAAGAGCCAGTTCTTTCTCTCCACTCTCTCCAACTCCGCGATTGTCGGCAAGACAGAAACCGTGCTCCGCTACGGGGTAACGGAAAAGCTTTCCGTCGGGCTCTCGCACCTACGAAAACAAGGAACACTACGGCCCAACGCCAACTACACCCTCACCTCCGAGTCCGTGGAGTCGCCCTCACTGAATATCGGTATTTACGAGAATAGTATCGGCGGTAAGGGCTCCGCATTCTACGCAACCGCAGGTCGAACGCTCTCAGACATGGGGCCTGTCACGTTTTCCGGGTACATGGGCATCGCAAAAGTCAGCGGCGAGCGTGCTCCACGCTTTCTGGTTGGCGCAGCGCTCCCCCTCCTGAACAATGCGCTCACCGCCTCAGCGCAGTGGGAAGGCAAGAAGCTCTCCCTAGGCATTGTCGGGATGGTCGGCACGCTCGGCAAGTACCCCATACGCTTTGGTCTAGTCGCCGTCGGCGATACACTAGGCACGCTGGGCGCAACAACCTGGCAGCGCTAGTTTTTAGTTTTTCAAATCACGGAGCTTTGGGCGGAGCTCGTCAAAACCTGACGAGCTCCCAATCCGATTAGGCTGGCATCTCAGGGAGGGACAGGGAGCGCCCCTTCGGCCCATTATAGAAGAAAAACTCATCCTTGCCCTCAACAATCCCTTGTAGGAGAGGCTCGTCCGTGTCTAGGCGGATCCCCTTACGTGTCGCCTCCTGCTGCAAAAACAGCCGCAACCGCTCCAGCTTGATGTCCTCCGGCAAGTCTCCCTTGATGGCGAATGCCACTGCCTTGATAGATACGTTAAGTTTGGTTCCTCGCATAATAATAGTCCTCCCCAGAGAGTATACGCCACCAGTTGCACAATACATGCATCGCTAAAACGTGTGGTGTGATCGTCACTGGGGCCAGTCCTATCTGGTCAAGCGCCAGGATCTTCTGGGGCAGATCGCCTCGTTCCAGCACCGCCGCCCGGATGCCGAGGAAGTAGCTTCGCTCTGGCAGCACGTGATGGATATCTGGGAGTTTCTCTCGGGCGAGGAGCGCACTGAGCTGATCGGCTTGCTGGTCGAGGAAGTAACGATGGTGGAAAAGCAAAAGGCCGCTGTGAGACTAAATCTCACAAGCGGCTCTCTACAGGTTCGTAATTTCGAACCACATGGGTGCGGCAGACTTTCGGGTTTCCACAATGGATGTGGCTCGCAAAGGGTTCGCCACTCACCGTTCGGAAGATTTTCAGCCTGTCAGCTTAATTCGTTTCGTCGCGCCTCTGGGCCGACGGCGGAGGCTGACCGATGCAACCCCTCAAAGCGCGTAGACATAGGCTCGCGCCTCTCCCCCATCTAAACAAGAAGGCGGTGCCCCGATGAACCGGCACACCGCCCCCACAGAGCAAGCCCTTCTCGCGCCAACGACCGAGCTTGCTGCTAACGTCGATACTTTACCACTATGGCGGCTTCCTGAAGCGCGTAGCGACAAAGAAGCACGCCTCGGGGTTCTCATGCGAAATATCCTCTGGCTCCATGCCAACCAAGGATGTCGCGCCGAGAACGAGTTCTTCGCTCACCATCCCACAATGGGCCTGGCTCGCGATGTCTCCACCATCCGCAGGGGTCTTGCCGATCTCGAAGCTTGCGGGCTGATCGTTCGTGAGTTCGATGCCTACGGCAAGCGCACCATTCGCCCACTGGTCACGGCGGTGGAGCTGATCGAAGCAGGCTGGTCGGCACTCGCGGAAGCGATCCTTGGCATGAAGCAGTGGCCCGCCGTTGTTCGCGCCATGTGCCGCTCGCTTCTCAAGCGCCTGGGCAAGTGGCGTAGTAAGCTTGATCTCGCCAAACTGGGAGTTCGCGCCGAGCACCTCGAAGCCACTTCTCAGGATCGGAATTGCGCGGGGTCTGCGCGGACAATTGCGCGGCCTTTTCCTTTAGAAGAGAGCAAAGCGCAGAAGACGACAACAGTACAGGGCACAGGTTCTGCCCCCAAGCCAGCCGGTGTTGTTGTCTCTCCTTCGGAGGTTCCAGAACCCGAGAGCGAAGCTGTCGCCGTGGCAGTAGAAGCGGGTCTGGATCGGAACGCCGCTCGTCGAGCGGTCGGGGAGAAGCCTTTGGAGGCGGTGAGGAGCGCGGTCAGAGCAGCACGAGCTTACGCGGCCAGTCATGAGGTACGAAGCCTGCCTGCCCTTCTCGTGACGGCGATACGTTCGGGTTGGCTCGCGCCCGCGCTGCCGTCGAACTATGGCAGCGACCATGGCGATCGGCCACAGAAGATCGTGGTTGCACCGGTCCAGATGCGGATAGAGACGGCACCGCGCAAGACCGAACCCGACAGCTCGGCGGCGGCGTGGGAGGCACTCTCGGAGGATCAGCAAGCAGAGCTTCTGGCCGTGGCGCTCGCCGCAGTTCTGACAGACGGCACGGAGCCAGAGAAGTCCCTGGCGCGGCGGCGCGGCGTGGACTCGCTTCCTGTCGTGATGCGAGCGAAACGACTGGCACGCGAGCGGGCTGAAGCCCTCGGAGCTAGCGATGCCGGGTAAGCGACGGGACGGCCAGCTCTGCCTTCGCGGCATGGCGTACATCCGGCCTCGCAAGCCACGCTCCCAGGTCGAGGCGCAGGAGCAGCGGGCGTTCTTTGTTTGGCTTCGGCTTCACGCACGGCAGTTCCCGGAGCTGCAGTGGGTTCATGCGATACCGAATGGGCTTCGGCTCGGGCCAAAGCGCGGAGGCGAAGCCGTTGAGCTGGGGCTGACCGCTGGGGTGTGGGATGTGTTCGTGCCGGTGCCGTCATCGGGGTGCCATGGGCTATACATCGAGCTGAAGGCAGGCAGGAATGGGCTGACCGCTGAGCAGGCGGCGTTTCGTGCTGCTCTGGA
>JANNDD010000942.1:0-1944 GCA_031387365.1 Armatimonas sp.
AACCTCACCGAATTTGCGATGATGGAGTTCTTTGCTCTTGAGAGTCACCCTGAGCTACAGAAAAACATCCAAGAGGCCGTTATCGTGCGCCTCCAGGCTCTGCTACAACGCCTTCACGACGTAGGCAAAACGCAAGAGAAAGTGGATTCTGCACTTCAGCTGACTGCCCGCGCTTTACGTGCCTTACGTACAGAAAGATTCCCGACAGTTCAGTGGACGAGAACGGGGCACTTGTCGGAGCCAGAGAAGTTCGGCCTAGAATAGCTTCGCCAATCGCGGAGCGATTTCTCAGCCGCAGGCTCTTAGACGCCGCTTTCAATCGGCGGACTTCGGAGCGGTTATAATAGCCCGATGCGTCTGTCGGTGATTATTGTCCACTGGAACACAGCTCCTGATCTGCGGGAGTGTTTGGCGGCGCTACAAAAATATCCGTGGTCGGGTGGGGAGACGGAGATTATTGTGGTGGACAATGCGTCGCGCGATGGTGCGGTGGCGATGCTGGCGGCGGAGTTTCCTGAGGTGCGGGTGATCGCCAACGCGGAGAATCTGATCTATGCGGCGGCGACCAACCAGGCGCTTCGAGCGGCGACGGGTGATTATTTTCTTTTGCTGAATCCCGATGCGTGTGTGACGGCGGGGGCGATTGACAAGCTCGTCGGGGCGCAAAAAGCGATTGTGGCAGCGAAGCTGATTTCGGAGGATGGCTCGGTGCAAAAATCCGTGCGGGCCTTTCCGACGCCGCTTGCGACGATCACGGGGAGCTGGACGCGACTAACGTTTGATTACGAGAAAGCCGGGCCAGCGCCGCAGCCGATGATGTCGTGTTTGTTGTTCACGCGAGCGGTCTATGAGAAGATCGGGGGACTCGATGAGCGCTTTCCGCTGTTCTTTAATGATGTGGACTGGAGCTATCGAGCGGAACGGGCGGGGCTGGAAACGTGGTATATCCCGGAGGCAGTTGTCAAGCACGGGCACGGGGGAACCACGAAGCGCGTACGCAAGTCTGCTGTCTGGGAGTCGCGGCGGGCCTGGCTGCGCTTTTTAAAGAAACACTTTGCGCGTGACCCGCTACGGCCTCTGGCGATAGTGGCGGTCACGCTGGACGCCTGGCGACGAACCGGGCGCTGGGGGAAATCGCTTGGAAGAGACGGGGGTAACACCACGCCTGAGAGTTTGTGTCGTGAGCTGGAATGCGAAGGACGACCTTCGTGAGTGCCTCAAAAGCATCCGCGGCTGGGAGACCGTCGTGGTGGACAACGCCTCGGGCGATGGCAGTGCCGAGCTGGTGGCGAGCGAGTTCCCCGAGGTCAAGCTCATCGCGCTCACCGAGAACAAGGGCTTCTCGGGCGGGAACAATGTCGCACTGGAGGGCTTGGACGCCGACTACGCGCTGCTCCTCAACTCCGATGCCACGGTCGAGCTGGGCGGCCTGGAGCGGCTTTTAGCCTTCGCCGATGCCACGCCGGGTGCGGGGATTATCGGCCCAAAAGTGATCAATCCCGATGGCTCCATCCAGTACTCCTGCCGCCGCTGGCCAACGTTTGCTGCGGGGATGTTTCGCAATGTCTGGCTCGGACGACTCTTTCCCGGTAATAAACCCGCATCGGACTATCTCATGCAGGACTTCGATCACGCAAGCGTTCGCGATGTGGACTGGGTCTCGGGCTGCGCCTTGCTCATCCGAAAAAAGTGTCTTGATCACATCGGTCTGCTTGATGCGGAAACATTCTTCATGTACTGTGAGGACATGGACTGGTCTTTGCGAGCGCATCAAAAGAACTGGCGTGTCGTGTACTTTCCGGGCTGCGTCGTGACGCACGCCATTGGTAAGTCCTCGGACAATGCCGCTGAGCGCATGATTAAAGAGCACTCCCGCTCCATGTGGCGCTTCTGGCAGAAGCACCGTGCGTTCTTCGCGGATAAAGTCCCCGCGGCTCTCCAGCC
>JANNDD010000340.1:0-2644 GCA_031387365.1 Armatimonas sp.
ACACGGAAGCTCTCGTAGGTATCGCCCTCCGTTACTGTCTGGCGCTTTGTCTGCGGGGGATTTCCCGTCTCTAGCAGCGCCAGGGGTTTCTCGCCCAGCAGCACGGCGGCGACGCGGCGGGGGGCTCCGAAGATCACGGGAAGCTGCGCGCGGCCTTGCTGAATATCTTCCAGTGAGACAAAACGCGGCGCGGCGGGCGGTGTATTACCGCGCTTTGTCACGTGCCAGATGCCATTCTCTTTGGTGTAATTCAAAGGCGTGTTGGCGGATCTCATGAGTAGGGATACCACAGGCGTACCGGTCTCGCCGGAGATATAGCCTTCTAAAGGGCTATCTAACTTGAAGTGCGGCCCGCCGGATTTTAGGATCAGCTCCAAGACGGAAGCAAGGGGGGCATCGGAGAAGACGGCACGCTCCACCCCAGGAATCGCCAGGGGGGAGCCGCCGGGGCGTGGGACAAGCCCGGCGAGGGGAATCTCTAGGCGCTGTGCTCGCTCTGCCAGAACTAGCCCCTTCTCGGTGATCGCGCTGACCTGCGCCTCGCCAAAGTGATCGCCTCGGGCCACGACACGAATCTCGGAATCGGGCGGTGAGCCGTGCTCGACAATTGCCAGCGGGCTGCCCTGGGAATGCAGCGCCACCCCGGCCACACGGCGCGGTTCTCCAAAAAATATCGGGCAGGCCAGCTTGTTTTGCAGGAGCGCACGGGAGCGCTCATCGGGCTGTGTGGCCTCCTGAATAAGCCAGACACCGTTCTCGATTTTGCAGACAATGCCTGGAAAGAGCGCCGTGGGGAACGCCTCGCCCGTGACGGAGCCTGTTGCGGTGACAAGGCCAAGCACACGGTTATCAATGACATAGTTTTTAATTCCGACAGTTCGGAAGTAGAGCTCCAGCGCCGTTCGCAGGGGCGCATCGCGGAAAATCAGTCGGTTCATAGCCACTCAGAGTCTCTTTCTTATACCGGACTTCATCCTGCGGGTGTAATTGGGTATATTTCCCCCATGGCGCTCTTTCCTCCCTTCTTTCTGGCGGCCCTTACCCTCACGCAGCCCGCACAAGCACAGGCTCCGACAACACGAGGCTACTTTCGGACACCCAGCCTGCGCGGCGATACCGTGGTCTTTGCCGCTGAGGGCGATCTGTGGCGCGTCTCGGCGAGCGGCGGGCTGGCGACACGGCTGACGACACACCCGAGCGAGGAGTCCGATCCTGCAATCTCCCCTGATGGCAAGTGGGTGGCGTTCTCGGCTGCCTACGAGGGCTCCGGCGAGGTCTATATCATGCCGCTTAACGGCGGCGAACCGACGCGGCTGACGTTTGGAGCGGGGGGAACCGTGGTCGGGTGGACGGGGGAGGGGAGAGTGCTCTACGCCACGGGAAAGCACGCGACACTGCCCAATACGCAGCTTGTCGCGCTCGATCCGAAGACAAAGCAGCGCACCCGCGTTCCGCTCTCCCAAGCCAGCGACGGTGCCTACGATGCGGCAGGGAATCTCTTCTTCACGCGCCTGGATTTTCAGGGCAGCCAGACCAAGCGCTACCAAGGGGGCACGGCGCAGAACCTCTGGAAGCTCGCCCCCAATGCACCCGAAGCAGTCTCTCTCACCGCGGATTTTAAGGGCACGAGCCGTAGCCCGATGGTCTGGAAAGAGAGGGTCTATTTTCTCTCGGACCGCGACGGCGTGATGAATGTCTGGAGCATGGACAGCAATGGCAAAAGTCTTAAACAGGTCACTCACGAGACGGGCTTCGATGTCCAGAACCCGCAGATGGACAACGGCAAGCTGATCTACCAGCACGGTGCAGATATCTTTGTCGCCGATGCCGCTACGGGCGCTTCAACCAAGCTTGCGATCTCGCTCAGCTCGGACTTCGACCAGCTACGCGAGCGCTGGATCACCAAGCCCATGGAGTGGGTGACGGCGGCGCATCTCTCCCCGAGCGGCGATAAAGTGGTGCTGACGGCGCGGGGGCAGGTCTTTGTGGTGCCGACCGCACACGCGGGTCGGCTTGTCGAGGCCACCCGCAAGCCGGGCGTGCGCTACCGCGAGGCGCGTTTTTTACCCGATGGCAAGGGCCTTGTGGCGCTCTCGGATGAGTCCGGCGAAGTGGAGCTCTGGAAGCTTCCCCCAACCGGTGAGGTGAACGCGCCGCGTGAGCAGCTCACCAAAGACGGCGAGGTTCTGCGCTGGGACACGACAGCATCGCCCGATGGCAAGTGGATCGCCCACACCGATAAGTTCTACCGTCTGCACCTCTACGATGCCACTGCCAAGACCACCAAGATTATCTCCACCAGCGGCGACGGCACTATCGGGAGCGTTGTCTTCTCCCCAGACAGCCGCTACATCGCCTTCAGCTACCCCTGCGCCAACCAGTTCGTCCCGCTCCGGCTCTACGATACCAAGACAGGCCAAACGACCGAGCTGACCACGGATCGCTACGACTGCTCCGACCCAGCGTTCTCCCCCGACGGCAAGTTTCTCTACTTTCTCTCCGACCGCTCGTTTCGCTCCAAAGTGGGCTCGCCGTGGGGACCGCGTCAGCCTGAGCCCTACTTCGAAAATCAAACCCAGGTCTTCGCGCTGAGCCTCCAGCCCGGCAATCGCTCGCCGTTCCTCCCCGACGATGAGCTGGAAGC
>JANNDD010000006.1:0-4611 GCA_031387365.1 Armatimonas sp.
CCCCAACCCCCTCCCTCCCGATAACGGGAGGGAGGGGGAGGTTTTTGATGTAGTCCAGAATATCCGGTTCCAGCCAGGGCACCTGCGGCGGGCCGCTACGGCTCTGGTAGGCAATACTGAACTGGGATTCCAGCAGGCCACACGCCTGTGCGATGAGCGTGACGGCTTCTTTAAGCTGCGCTTCGTAGTCACAGCCACGGGCCATGCCGATTGGGATGCTGTGGGCGGTAAAGACCACGCGGGAGCCGTCGGGGAGCTGTGCGAGAGCGTCTTTGACGCGCTCGGCCATGGTCTCGATAAAGAGCGGGTGGTTGTAGAAGACCCGGATCTTGCCAAACTCCGGCGCACCCTCACCGACGGCCTCGCAGGCTTTTGCAATGTCTTCGCGGTACTGGCGGCAGCCGGAGTAGGAGCTAAATGCCGATGTCACAAAGACCAGCGCGTTTTTGATGCCGTCGGCCTTCATCTGCGCCACGGTGTCGGTGACAAACGGGTGCCAGTTGCGGTTTCCAAAGTAGATGGGGAGCGGGAAATTGCTGGCTTTGAGTGCCTCGATCAGTGCCCGGTTTTGGGCGTTGATGGGGCTGACGCCGCCAAAGTGCTGGTAGTGCTCCGCCACTTCCGCGAGGCGCTCTACGGGAATATTACGGCCCATTGTCACATTTTGCAGAAACGGAATGACATCGTCTGGGCCTTCCGGGCCGCCAAAAGAAAGGACTAAGAGTGCGTCGTAGTTCATCACCAACCCCCTAACCCCCGCCCGGCGGGGGGAGCTTAGTCCCTGCCCACACCATGCCGTTTTCAATCTTCGTCTGGAACGTCTCGACGGGCTTTTTCACCACGCCATCAATCGCCGCGCCGGTCTTGAGATCAAACTTGCCGTAGTGCCAGGGACACACCACAGAACACTCGTCGCTGTTGATAGTTCCCTCACAAAGTGGGCCGCGTGCGTGGCTGCACCGGTTGTTGATGGCGTAGATCTCCCCCTTGATATTAAAGACCCCGACCATCTTGCCCTCCAGAAATACGGTGCGGGTCTGGCCGGGCTCTAGCTCAGTAAGGGCACAGACCTCTACCCAGCTCTCGCGGGCTTCCCCCAGCGCAAGGGGCTCATCAATGGGCGGGCCGCCGAGCGTGTCTAATGCCTCATCCAATCTCACATTGACGCAGGTGAAGATGGGGGTGTCCTGGATGGTGTAGCGGCTGGACTCCGTCTCGCGCAGCTCCTGCACTAAGTCTAGGAAGTCGGCGGGCTCGTCGGTCTCGAAGGCAAGGATAAACTCGTAGTCGTCTATGCCGAAGCTGTAGGTGGTGTTGAGGCGAATTGAGGGGTACTTCTTGCCGACTTCGATGTGCTCATCCATCACGCCCTGACGTGCGTGCTGGGAAAGATGGTACCACTCGCGGGTCTTGATAAACGGATAGACAAAGACATATTTTGCCTCCGACGGGTCAATGACGAGCCGCTCTTCTTCCGTATCGCCCGTATCGCCGCCCACGCGAATCTCATAGACCGAGCGCTTGGTCTGGGAGAAGTAGCTATAGGCGATGTTTAAATAGCTGCCCATCTTGGTGCGCAGAATCGCGGTGGCCAGCTCCTGAAAGACTAAGGGGCTCTCGGCGATCTGCCAGAGGAGCAGCTCGGCATCGGCGCGGGTGCCGACCGTGCTATAGGGTCGCAGGAGCATGCGCCGGTTAAAAGTGCGGATGGTCTCTGACAGCTCGCGCTTCTGCGCCGCTTGCTCGTCGTCACTTAAGCGTCGCCAGGTGGGATCGAGCTTATAGAAGGCAAAGCGAACGTACTGACGGCGGCTGAGCTGGCGTCCGGCGGGCGGCGCGGCGGGGGTATCGGTGGTGCGTGGTCTCATGCCTTGATGATACCCGCTACAGCTCGCGCATACTCTCTTGAATCGCCTCCAACGTGCTCTGGATGATCTTGGGTGTGTGCGCCGCGCTGACAAAGCCTGCCTCAAAGGCGCTTGGGGCCAGGTAGACGCCGCGCTCCAGCATTTTGTGGAAGAAAGTCGCGTAGCGCTCGGCGTGGACGAATTGCTTCGCCGTGGCGTAGTCGGTGATCGTTGCGCCTACGTCTTTCAGCAAGTAGAACCCGAACATTGTGCCCACACAGCCCGTCTGAATGGGGAGATGGGCCGATTGCGCGGCGGCGCGAATGCCATCGGTGAGTTGTTTTGTGGCGGCGGCAATGCCCTCAAAGACGCCGGGCTTTTGTAGTTCCGTGAGCGTCGCAAGCCCCGCTGCCATCGCCAGCGGGTTGCCCGAGAGTGTCCCCGCCTGGTACATCGTCCCGGCTGGCGCGACATGTTGCATGATCGCTTTCTTGCCCGCATACGCCCCGACCGGAAGCCCCCCCCCGATGACTTTCCCAAGGCAGGTGATATCGGGATCAATACCCCAGTACGCCTGCGCCCCGCCAGGGGCGACCCGAAAGCCCGTCATCACTTCATCTAAAATAAACAGCGCCCCGTACTCTCGGCAGAGCGCTTGCAGTCCCAGCAAGTAGCCCTCGGCAGGCGTGACAAAGCCCATATTGGCCGCAATAGGCTCGACAATCACCGCCGCGATCTCCGAGCCAAGCCGTGAGAAAAGCTCCTTGGCACCCTCCAGATCATTATAGGAAAGTGTGAGCGTGCTTGCCGCCGTGGCCTTGGGAACGCCTGGCGAGTCTGGCAGACCGAGCGTCGCCACGCCACTTCCTGCCTGCACCAGCAACATATCGGCATGACCGTGGTAGCAGCCAGAGAACTTGACGATCTTCTCGCGCCCGGTCACGGCACGGGCAAGTCGTAGCGCACTCATGCACGCCTCGGTGCCACTATTGACAAAGCGAATCTGCTCGATGCTGGGCACCATTGCGATGACTTTTTCGGCAAGCTGGTTCTCTAAGGCAGTAGGGGCACCGTAGCTCGTGCCCTTTGCCGCCGTCTCCGTGATGGCTTGCAGAACCACGTCCGGCGCGTGGCCCAGCACGAGCGGCCCCCAGGAGAGAACATAGTCCGTGTAGCGATTCCCGTCGGCATCCCAGATAAATGCACCCGCGCCGCGCTCGATAAACCGGGGCGTCCCTCCGACCCCGCGGAAGGCACGGACGGGGCTATTGACCCCGCCAGGGATAAGCTCCTGCGCACGGGCAAAGAGTCGCTCTGATTCTTGTGTGTTCATCGGTATTAGGATACCCGCTTTGTCCCGCCGGTTAGAGCGGCGGGACTGAAGAGCCTTTGGCTACGAAGGGCGTGCCGCCCATTCCAAATCTGTATGGCCGGAACGGCCTTTGCAGCGCGTAGCGCTCTCCAGCCCCGCCGTTCTAATCGGCGGGACAAAGCCGCCCCACCGTCTCCTCTGCTTGGTGGATGCAGTCTGGGATGCCGACGCCACGGTAGGCACAGCCGGTGAGGTGCAGGCCGAGGGGGAGGGACTTTTCGAGAATCTCTATTCGATCTAGGTGCCCCACATCGTACTGCGGGTTGGCGTTGTGCCAGCGGAAGATGCGGTGAAAGAGCGGCTCGGCGGTGATGCCCAGGATGTCCAAGAGCTGCTCTTTTGCCATCGCGAGGATCTCGTCGTCAGTCTTCTCCAGCGTCTCGGGCGTGCGGGAGCCGCCGAAGAAGACACGAACGAGCGCGTGGCCGTCGGGCGCGCGCGAGGGGAACTTGATGGAGGAGATTGTCAGGGCGTTGATCGGGCGCTTCTCGCTGCGTGGGATCACCATGCCAAAGCCATTTAAAGGGCGCTTGATATCGTCGGTGCGGAACCCCAGCGAGAGTGTCCCCGTGCTCACGGTTCGAATCAGCTCCAGCTGCTCCGTGACCCGTGGCGCAAAGGGAGCAATGAGCTGCGCTGCCACGGAGGCAGGTGTGGTGAGAACTATCTGATCCGCGGCGAGCGTTGTTCCATCCGAGAGCGTGAGCCTGTAGCCCGACTCACTTGGCTCCAGCGCCGTTACCGAGAGACCCAGCCGGAGTGTGCCCATGAGGTTGCTAACAAGCGCATCTACCAGCTCTTGTGTGCCACCGGGAAACGACTGGAACATCGCGGGGCGCTTGCCATTTTTATTTTCCTGCGCCTGCTTGGCTTTCTGCGCCAGTGTTCCACGAATGATACTCCCAAACTCGGTCTCTAGCTGGCGGTAGCGCGGAAAGGTGGCGAGCAGGCTCTGGCGCTCCGACTCTCCACTATAAATTCCCGAGAGCAGTGGCTCCCCGAGGCGCTCTAGGGCTTCTTGGCCGAATCGCCGCCGAACAAAACTACCCACGGTCTCATCTGCATTTGTGGGATCGGTGCGCGGCGGGATCAGCCAATCTAGGCCCATGCGCAGCTTGCCGGAAAGCGAGAGCAGGGGGCTCTTGAGAAACGGCCAGAGCTTGGTGGGGACGATCAGCTGCATGCCGTCGGGGAGCGCGACGGGCTGGCCCTGGAGGAGGATATAGATCGTGCGGAGCGTGTCGTTGGTGCCCAGCAGCCGCTCTCCTAGGCCCAGCTCTCTCGCAAGCTGCGCCGCCCAGGGCTTCGTCGCCAGAAACGAGTCCGCCCCGCCCTCCACCACAAACTCACCTATCTTCTCGGTCTGTAGCTTCCCGCCCCAGCGCTCGGATG
>JANNDD010000011.1:0-6260 GCA_031387365.1 Armatimonas sp.
GGCTGAAATAGGAAGATCTACTACTTATAGTATTTTCGCCCACCTTAAACTTATATAAATAAAAGTAGCAACTAAAATGCCGTAAATCCCCATGAGAGTCGGTAATAATAACTTATGTATTCTTCTCTGTTTATAAAACCATGATTAAGATTCATAGTCGTAAATTATTACCGACTCTCATGGGGATTTACGGCATTTTAGTTGCTACTTTTATTTATATAAGTTTAAGGTGGGCGAAAATACTATAAGTAGTAGATCTTCCTATTTCAGCCACCCTCGCTCCGTTTCCGGTCGTGCCCTTATAATGGTGTAAATAGCTCGGTGGCTTGACGAGGCGGGCGAAGCCCGCCAAGGCAAAGAAAGCCACCTCCCTCTCCCGATAATTGGAGTGACTAAACTTCAACAAACAAGGAGAAAGAAATGGCTCAGTTCGAGATTACAGTAGACGAGGCAGATTTGCCAAAGTTGTTCACCGGTCAGGGAATGGTGGGGCTAGTGGAGCAGGTACTCAATCAAGTGCTTACCCATCAGGTCACCGCAGCACTCAAGGCACAGCCTGGTGAGAGAACGCCCGAGAGAGTCGGGTATCGAAACGGCACACGAGAGCGAGAGATGCAGACAAGAATTGGAACCATCATGCTCAAAGTGCCAAGGACACGAGAGGGTGAGTTCAGCCCCGATATGTGGGAGCGTTATCAGAGAAGCGAGCAAGCCTTCGTTCTTGCCTTGTGCGAGATGGTTCTGCAGGGGGTTTCCACCCGCAAAGTGGAAGCCATTACAGAGGTGCTCTGTGGGGCTGCCTTCAGTAAATCCCAAGTATCCAAGCTCTGCTTGGTGCTTGACCCATTGGTAAAGACCTGGAGAGAACGGCCCTTAGGGACATTCCCTTTCGTTCTGGTAGATGCAATAGTCGTCAAAATCCGTGAGGAAGGCCGAGTCAGGCAATGTGCCTTACTGATTGCCTGTGGCATTGATGAGATGGGCTATCGCCACGTGCTGGGATTTGCCCTGGGAGATAAGGAAAGCGAGGCGAGTTGGAGCGAGTTTTTTGCCAGTCTGAAGTCGCGAGGACTAACCGGTGTCGAGTTCGTCATTTCTGACGATCATGCAGGACTGGTCAAAGCTATCGAAGGCAATTTTGCGGGAGCCACTTGGCAGAGATGTCAGGCACATTTCATCAGAAATCTCAGTGATGCGTGTCCCAAATCCGAGTTGGGATCGTTTCTGGCTTCCGCTAAGCAGGTGCTTCATGCCCCGGATCTTGCCAGCGCACGTACCCGCTTGCGCGAGACGTGCCAGAGCTTTGAAGGTAGATGTAGCAAGGCGGTTGCCCTCTTGGAGTCTGCTTTTGACGAGGTGACGAGTGTGATGGTTTTGCCCGTGAAATACCATCGTTTACTTCGTACTACCAACTCCCAGGAGCGTTTGAATGGGGAGATTCGTCGCCGCGACCGCGTGATTCGGATTTACCCGAACAGGGCGAGCTGCGAGCGGCTACTTGGCGCATTGTTAATGGAGTTTGACGAGGCGATGACGAGTGGCAAGGTGTACACCAACATGGACGACTACCATACTTGGCGGTTGGAGCGATCTGGGGGAGACCTTCCTAAAGACGAGGGACGCGCTTTACGAGAGGCTTTGCCCGAGGCGATGCCCTCTGCTGCTGCTTTTAAAGGAAAGGAATCCGAGGTGCTCTTGACGGTGGCCTAAGCCGCTGACGAGACGCTTTTGAAGGCGAAGCGAGCGAGCTTCGCGGGCGGCAAAGCCGCCGGGGAGAGGGAAGAGCTAATTACACCAAAATATGGACTTGACAGCGAATCCCTGCCATGGAAACACCTGATAAGCTATATTATACAACATCCCAAGGAGGATATGGAAGCGGCGCTTCATGCTCTCTCGTTGAACGATCCAAGTACTTCGTAGAAGCACGTAGAATTATTGGTAGAAACGCTTCGTTTAAGTGTCCTGGTCAATACCTTGCCCTAGCTTCTAACGTTGAGCGTATACCAGGTGGCCCGAGCTTTTCCGTGGCGGTTAAGCAGTCCCCGCTCGACCAGCCCGTTCAGGCGATTACGAACCGTGGTAGGCTTCTCCCCCGTCAGGGTCAGAATCTCGCTACTGGTCACCCGTCCCCGTTCCCTAGCCAGCTCCAGGATACGAACGGAGAGTTCGGGCAAGTCCCCTTCCAGAAGCTGCTCCCGCTCGATCTTGCTCGCCAGGCGGCTCTTCTGTGTGTGAAGCGCTCGCACAAAGAACAGAAGCCATGGCTCCCAGTCCAGCGAGTCGCCTCGTAAAGTCCCTTGGGTTCTTCGTAGCGCCAGGTAGTAGCTCTCCTTGTTCTCCTCTACGATGCTCTCCAGCGAAGCGTAGGGCACGTAGCTGTAGCCAGAGCGCAGGAGCAGCAAGGTTGTCAGGGCGCGGGAGAGCCTGCCGTTGCCGTCTTGGAATGGGTGGATAGCCAGAAACCGGACAACGAAGGCCGCGATGACTAGCAGCGAATGAAGCTGTCCCGACTCCATCGCCTCACGGGTTTCGACGACCAGCTCGGCCATCTGAAACGGTGTGTCAAACGGGCTTGCCGTCTCGAAGACAACACCCAGGCTCTCGCCATCTGGCCCAAACGCCTCGACATGGTTTGCGAGGGTCTTGTAGTGCCCTCGGTGTCGCTCGTCTTTGGTGGAGTGCCTGAGCAGTATCCCGTGGAGCTGCTTAATATGGTTCTCGGTCAGGGGCAGGTGCTCAAAGCTGGCGAAGACCGTCTCCATGAGCGCAGCATAGCCCGCCACCTCTTCCTCATCCCGTGAGGCGAAAGAGTGGGTACCAAGGCCTGAGAGGAGCGCCTCGACCTGGGCATTGGTGAGCTTGACTCCCTCGATGCGTGTGGAGGAGCCGACACTCTCGATGGTAGCCACGCGGCGAAGAGCCGTGAGGCGCTCCGGGGCGATGTTTCGCAGTGCTCGCCAAGCCCCTTTAAACTCGTCAATCTGGGCAACGAGGCGCAGAACTTCCTGGCTAGGACGGTAGTTCTCGAAGGTCATAGAAGCCTCGGAAGGATCGCCGAGCATAGGCAGAGGATCGCCGAGCATAGGCATGAGTATATTGGGGTCTTGTTGCCTGGCACCTGAGTTTTGTTGCCTGGTGCTTGGATCAGGATTTTGCATTGCGCGATTCTACGTGTAATCACGCTTTATTGTGGTGGATTACGGTGGATTTGTCAAGTGGGGTTTAAAGGGAGCGGCAAGGGGTCTGGCAGGCAAGTCTGAGACTTGCAGGAGTGTACAACGATACTCATCTCTCTCGGAGGCCTTTGGTACTTTGATTTGGCAGACCAGTTTCGTGAACACCACCACAACATTCCCACGAGGGAGCACCACAGGAAAGCCAAAATCGCTCCCCTACCTTACTTGCCCACGCTGGTGATACCACGAAAACGGTCGATTTTGTGACTAAGGAACTCAAAAGTTGAGGTGTCTGGTAAAGTAATCTTGGTAGAGGTGACACCGTAGTCTCGCGGCATCGGCGGACTCACCTGTAATAATTCCCGAACTTCGGAGGCGATAGAAGTGATCGAGGGGCAAGCGGGGGGTGCCGCTCAGCAGAGTACGGAGAGAGGTGGCGAGCTCGGGACTCGTGTGCACCCCGCTGAGCAAGCGCCGCAAGAGATCCCCAAACGGGCCATCATCGCGACTGCCTTCGCTCTCTAAATGCTCCAAGGCGCAAGTGCCGCTGGATCAAAGGTGCGGTGGGGCATACCACGATTGTACCTAAGGGGCGCTCGGAGCCGCTCCACAACAGGGAACCAAGCGATTGCGCAACGCATACGCGCTTAGAGATTGCCATCCCGGTGCGACAAGTCGAATGGCAACAAGGATGCAGAAAATTCGTCAAGTGAGCGTGAGTAAGAAAATTGAACCTGTGGTGGCTGTAGGGCAAGCGTGGCATATGCTCACGATTGATGCGGTCGAGAACCACCTGCAAACTGATACCGCGCAGGGACTGACCCAGGTCGAAGCGGCAAAGCGACTAACACAGTATGGCCCCAACTCTCTGGTGCAGGCTCGTGGACGTTCGATATTTGCGATTCTCTTAGCACAGTTTCGTAGCCTGATTGTCGCCTTGCTCGTTGCTGCCACCGGAATTGCTTTCCTCATGGGCGACCGTATAGAGGCAATCACAATCCTGGTTGTTATTGTCCTCAATGCGGGTATCGGTTTCTTTACCGAGTGGCGGGCGGAGCAGGCTCTCACCGCGCTGCAAAAACAGTCGGTGAGGAACGCCCATGTCGTTCGAGAGGGGATACAGAGTGAGATTCCTGCAGCGGAGCTGGTGCCAGGCGATCTCATCATCCTTGCGGAGGGAACACGTGTCCCCGCCGATGGCCGTATCATCGAGACTGTGCGGCTAAAAATTGAGGAAGCAGCCCTCACCGGTGAGTCGCTCGCGGTGACGAAAACACCGGAACCCCTCCAGGATTCTGGTGCCGCCCTTGGGGATCGTCTGAACATGGCCTTTCTAGGAACCACGATCACAGCAGGGCGTGGACAGCTACTGGTCACAGCCACCGGCGCACAATCCGAAGTGGGTAAAATTGGTGTCCTGATTGATGAAGCGATCACCCGGGCAACCCCACTGGAGCAAAAGCTATCTCGACTGGGCCATCTCCTCATCGTCGTTGTGCTGGCACTGTGTACCGTGATTGTCGTGGCGGGCTGGCTCCGCGGCATCACCGACTTCTGGCACATGCTGGAGATCGGTCTCTCGCTTGCGATTGCGGCTGTCCCGGAAGGGTTACCCGCCGTGACCACGATGACACTGGCAATGGGAATGCAGCGCATGGCAAAGATGCGTGCGCTTGTCCGTCGGCTCCCTGCTGTAGAGACCCTGGGCTCTGTTACGGTCATCTGTACCGATAAGACTGGAACCCTCACCAAGAACGAGATGACGGTCTGTGTTTATGTGCTGGATCAGCAACGCGTCAATGTGACGGGGCTAGGGTACGAGCCTGTGGGAGCCTTTCAGAAGGATGATAAACCCATAGATCCACAAACAGACGAGGCGCTTGCCCTTGCGGTGCGCATCGGTGTGCTGTGCAACGATGCAAAAGTGGAGCGTGCCGACGGCCACGAGAAGGTGCTAGGTGACCCCACGGAGGCGGCACTGATAATCGTGGGGGAAAAGGCAGCAATGAACTCCGCTGCACTTGCCGCTGATTTTCCACGCCTCAGTGAAGTGCCCTTTAGCAGTGCCAGTAAGCAGATGATCACTGTGCATCGCACGCCAGCAGGCAAGACTGTCGCGTTCCTCAAAGGCTCACCCGGCACGCTACTCGAAGCGAGCACGACTCAGATAAGTGCTTCAGCGACGAGCCCCCCAACTCCCCTCACACCAGAGGATCGTCAGCACTGGGAGGAGCAAAACCAGGAGCTGGCTCAGGCAACCTTGCGTGTGCTTGGTCTTGCCTACCGGGAGCTGCCAGAGGGCTATGGCGAGAGCGAGCTTTCGCAGGAGTTAACCTTCGTGGGCTTGGTTGGGATGCGCGATCCCCTGCGGGACGAGGCACGAGCCGCCATTGCCACCTGTCGCGAGGCGGGCATTCGCAGTGTGATGATCACGGGCGACCAACAGGCAACGGCGGCTGAGATTGCCCGGCAGCTAGAGATTGATCGTGATTTCGAGGGGCACCCTCTTCGCACCATTCATGGCCGTGAGCTGGCGGACTTGGATGCGGACGGCTGGAAGCGTGTTGTGGCCGATACGGCTGTGTTTGCTCGCGTCTCCCCCGAGCATAAGCTACAGATTGTGAAAGCGTTTCAGGCGCAAGGGCACGTTGTCGCCATGACAGGCGATGGAGTAAACGATGCCCCCGCATTGAAGCAAGCGGACATCGGTATCGCAATGGGTATTCAGGGAACAGAGGTTGCCAAAGAGAACGCTGATATTGTCATTACTGACGATAACTTCGCCAGTATTGTCTTAGCGGTTGAGCAAGGCAGGGTTATCTACGGGAACATTCTCCGGTTTCTTCACTACCTTCTTTCCTGCAACCTATCCGAAATCCTCACCGTCTTTTTTGCTCTCATGATCGGCTGGCCGCTCCCGCTCGTCGCCCTCCAGATCTTGTGGCTCAACCTCATCACCGATATTTTTCCTGCCTTTGCTTTAGCGCTGGAGCCATCTGCCCCGGGCGTTATGAAGCGTGCGCCACGCGATCCAAAGGAGCCACTGCTTACCGTGCCCTTCGTTTGGCTCATCACCTGGCA
>JANNDD010000024.1:0-21719 GCA_031387365.1 Armatimonas sp.
ATAGGCTGCCAGCAGGCCCGTGTGAGATTTTTTTGGCGTGCGAAAGCTCAGCGACGGGCAGTCCGGCTCGCTGGGCTGCGCCTCGGTGCGAGAGAAATCAATCGTGTTTTTATCCATCCGGGGTGTCGTGCCCGTCTTGAGCCGCAGCAGCGGAAAACCCAGGCTTGACAGGCTCGCCGAGAGCCCATAGGCCGCCGCCTCATCGTTGCGCCCCGCCTCCCACTTATCCTCGCCCCGGTGACAGAGCCCGCGTAGAAACGTCCCCGTGGTCACGACGACCGTCTTGGCCAGAAGCTGCGTCCCATCCGAAAGAGTGACGCCACAGATACGCGTCCCCCCCCCCGCCCCCGATAACGGGGGAGCTATCAGTGCTTCCACCATGGCCTCGCGGAGCGTCAGATTCTCTTGGGCCGCCAGATACGCCTGCATTGCTGCGGGGTACTTCTCGACATCCACCTGCGCCCGGATCGCCCGAACGGCGGGGCCTTTTCCCGTGTTGAGCATCCGAATGTGCGTCAGAGTCGCGTCGGAGATGAGCCCCATCGCTCCGCCGAGCGCGTCCACTTCCCGCACCACATGGCCTTTTGCCGGGCCACCAATCGAGCAGTTACACGGCAGCCACCCGATCCGGTCCAGTCGCCCCGTCACCAGAAGCGTGCGGCACCCCAGCCGCGCCGAAGCCAGCGCCGCCTCGCACCCCGCGTGCCCGCCTCCGATCACTAAAACATCAAACATGATGGTATTGTATCGTTTTGCCGCCGGTTGAAAACGGCGTGTAGGGGCGTTCCGCCAAAAAGCCGCTCCGCGACTGAGAAATTTAAGAGGTTCCCAATCGCGGAGCGATTTCTTAGCCACAGGCTCTCAGACGCCGTTTTCAACCGGCGGCTAGACGCGGAGCACAAGAACACTTTTCGTGCAGGTGGTGACGGCGTGAAACGAGACGCTGCCTAAGGTGAGGCGCTCCAGAAGCGAGTGGCCTTTTGCGCCAAGCACCAGCAAGTCCGCGCCAGTTTCCTCAAGCGCAGCTTCAATCGCCTGGGAGATGGAGCCCGTGGCGACGCGGCTGTGGATGGCTTCGGGGGGCAGGCCGAGCTTTGCGCCCAGAGCTGCTGCCGCTTCGGCGGTCACTTCCTCGGGCTCACGAACTGGCCGTCCGTAGACCTCTTGAGCGATCTCCTGCGCGAGGTGGTTCATGTCGGCTTTAAAGGCAGGCGGCAGGACATGTAGTAGCGTCAGCTGCCCCACTCCTTGGGGCGACCAGCCCGCTAGTTTGTCCAGTGCTTTCTCTAAATACTCAGAGTGGTCGGTGCAGACCAGGAGCTTGAGGGGGGCTTGGGGCGGTATGCCACGTGTGAGAAGCACACTCTGGGACGCGCCCTCGACCAGTGCACGGGCAACGCTGCCCAGAAAAAACGCCGCCAGGCCCCCTTTGTTAGAGCCGCGCACGGCGATCAGATCGGTTTTCGTCTCATCGGCGCGGTTGAGCAGCTCCGTCGCCTGGTTGCCGATCCGCACGCGCACGGGAATATCTCCACTGTGCCCCCGCAGAGCCGTCTCCATTTTGTTCGCCGCTTGCTCTTGTAGCTGCTCAGACTGACCCGCCGCTAAAAATGGATCTAGTGCCCAGACGGTGCCCGCCTGTGCAGGAACCACGTGCATCCATTCCTGTGTTACTTCACGAAAACCAAAGTTCTTCACCCAGCCGGAGACTTCCTCAGCCCCATTACTATCCTCCACACCCAAAAGCACACGCATCACTTACCTCCGTTTCCTAGGGGTATTGTAGCCGCTTGCGTGCGCTCTTGCCTCCACCACTTGGCAGATTTCGGGATAGGGTAAAATCCCCTCCGTGAAGAAAGCAAGCGCGGGGTGGGTCTGTGAGGAGCTAGACCAAGAGTACGGGACACTTCAGTGGCGCTCGCATGGGGAGCCGCTGGAGGCGCTGATGCAGACGATTCTCTCCCAGGCGACGTCGGATGTGAATAGTGGGCGGGCTTTTGATAGCCTACGGCGGGCGTTTCCGGGCGGCTGGGACGACGTGCGCCTGGCGGAAGTGCGCGAGATTGCTGCCGCCATTCGCTGTGGAGGGCTCGCCGATGCCAAGGCGCCGCGCCTGCGTGCCGTGCTTCAGGAAATCTACGAGCGGGTTGGTACGACGGATCTAGAGTTCTTGAAAACCACGCCCACCGAGGAGGCGAAGGCGTTCTTGAACAGCTTTCACGGGGTGGGGCCAAAGACGACGGCGTGTGTGCTGATGTTCTCACTGGGCCGCCCGGTGCTCCCTGTTGACACCCATGTCTTTCGCGTCTCGCACCGGCTCGGGCTCATTAGCGAGAAACTCGGGGAAGCCAAGGCACACGCCGCGCTCCAGAGCCAGCTCAAAGATTCCCAGGTTTATCCCTATCATGTCCATCTGATTCGGCACGGGCGACGGGTCTGCGTCGCGCAGCAGCCGCGCTGCGAGGAGTGCATTTTGGCACCGCGCTGTGCCTACCGGCAGCAAGGCGGTAGAATGAGTAAAAAATATCTGCCACAAAATTTACCCATAACCCTCCACGGATTGAAGGAAAAGGCAGGAGATGGGTCGAACAAGGCGTAAGCGATGCAAAAAGCACCACAACTGAAGAACGCAACAAAGCTGGCGCTCTCACGGGCGAACCTGGCCAAGACGGCACAGTTCACCGTGACGACCGTGATGGCTCCGAAGAGTGGCCCCAAGGACACGCAGGTCTTTCAGGTGGCCGTGAGCGGTGCTAAGGCGCGTATGGATTACAAAGACAAGGCGCTTGGGGAAGTGCGTTATGTCGTTAATGAGAAAGGGACTTTCTTCTTCATTCCCGCCAACAAAGCGGCGCAGAAGATGAACCTCAAGATTGAGGATGGTCTCAACACAGTGTTTTCGCAGGCCAGCGAGGTGCTGGCCGGTGCGCAGAAGACGGGCAAGGCGACAGTTGCGGGGATCGCTTGCGACATCTACACAAACCCACGCACGGGTTCTGTGGTGTATCTGGGAACGACGCCGGGGTTTACGCTTCCGGTAAAGCTAGAGATTAAGAATGTAGGAGGAGTGCAGACCATGCAAGCCTCTCAAATCAAACTGAATGGAAGTATCCCGGCGGCGCACTTTGCGCTTCCGGCGGGCACGCAGGTTATCGAGGGGCAAGGCGGGCCGACAGGACTGCCGGGCTCCCGGTAAGAAAGTTTATAAGTGAGGATAGTATGCAGAACAAGGTATTAGGCACGCTTCTCGTCACCCTTGGTGTGGCAGCGGTTTCCGGGGCTCAGGAGGTTCGCTTCCAGGTTGCAGGGCCGCAGAACGGAGCGACCGTACGTGAGACCGTCAAAATTCGTATTCCCCGTCCCGCTCTGGAAGGGGTCAAGTACCTCGCTCTGGGAGTGGATGGCAAGTTCCGCGCGGGTGTCATGATTCCTGTGCAGGGCAACGAAGTAAAGACCGACCTGATCTATGCGGATAAGGCCGGGATGATGGTGAACCTGCTCTGGAACACCAAGGCCAAGGTTCGCGATGAAGAGACACAAGCCGTTCTGGATGGTGTCGAGGACGGCCCACACACTCTGGAGCTGATTGCCTACGATGCGAGCAATAAAAAGATTGGCAAGCAGACCCTGACCCTGACGGTAAACAACCGGGGGGATCTGCGTATGCCCGCGGATGGAATCTCACTTGCCTACCGTTTTCAGGTAGGAGAGCAGAGCCAATACCGCCAGCGTACGGATGTTGAGTTTGTCAACGATGCCAAAGTGCCCACCAACGCAGTCGCGCCTCGGAGCCGTAGTGGGTATGCCTCTGCTGGACGTGGTATGGGGGGTATGCAGGGTGGCCGTGGAGGCATGCAAGGTGGCTCCGGCGGCATGATGGGCGGCGCTGGTACCGATGACGGCGGCAGCATGATGGGCTCTGGCGGCGGCATGCAGGGTGGCCGTGGAGGCATGCAAGGTGGCTCCGGCAGCATGATGGGCGGCCCTGGGGGCAAGATGGGCGGCCCTGGGGGCATGAGTGGCTCCGGCGGTATGATGGGCTCTGGCGGCATGCAAGGCGGCATGATGGGGGGCGGCATGATGGGCGGTGGCGGCGGCATGCAAATGGGCGGTGGCATGCAGGGGGGCAACCCCTTTGGCGATGGCCAACCGGCAGGGCCGTTCCGGCTTCCTGTTCAGACTGTCAAGGCCAACTACACCCGCACGACAGAGGATCGCCTTGGACCGAGCGACTACTTCATTCGGGATCGGGTTCAGGATGGCAGCATTTCCTCTCCTGCCGGTTCTGCGAAACTGCAAGAGATCTACGACTTCAAGTCGCGCTACCGCACGGTAAGCTCGTCCGGTGAAGTAAAAGATCCAGGGATTGCCAATGGGGCACGGCCGGGTGCCTATGTCGCACTGCCCATGATTGAGCTGGGTGGTAAGCGTCGCATCGGCCAAAAATGGACCACCCGTGCGCCGATCTTACTGGAGTGGGCAACTCTGGATGCTCCTACCATGGTGCCCTGTACCAATGTGCTAGAAGCGCTGGAGTGGGAGAGTGGCTACCAGTGTGCTAAGATCCGCCAGACCTACAATGCGAAGGGCAACGTCCAGATCTTTGGTGGTGCGGGAAAGATCCAGAATGCGAAGATCAAGATGGATCGGACGATCTGGTTCAGCTACAAAGCGGGCAAGGTCATCAAGACCGAAACTGTCACCGAAGTCGAAGGGGATGCTCCCTCGGATATTCTGAGCGCCATGGTGCCCCAATCGGGCGGTGGTGGAATGATGGGCGGCGGCATGATGGGCGGCGGCATGGACGGCGAGGGCAGCATGATGGGCGGTGGGATGATGGGTGGCGGCATGCAGATGGGCGGCAAAATGGGCGGCCCGGGCGGCATGATGGGTGGCGGCGGCATGATGGGTGGCTCCGGCATGCAGGAAGGAAGTGGCTTTGGCGGCATGCAGTCTGGCGAGCAGCTTGAGTCTCCCAAGATGCCCGCTAAGTTCCGCTCCATAACTGTGGTGGAGCTGGTCATACCCGCTCCTGCCCTCAAGACGGCTCTCAAAAAATAGGGAGCGTCTCGTAGCACTCCAGACCTCCCTGAATCGTCAGGGAGGTCTTTTGCTTTCTGGAAAGACCAACATAAATGTCCGAGCGCACACTGGCGGAGCGGCTTGGCTACAAAGCCACCGATAAACTACTACTGATCCATGCCGACGACGTGGGAATGTGCCACTCTGTCAATGTGGCCACCACGGAGGCGATGGAGAAAGGTGTCGTGACCTGCGCCAGTATCATGGTGCCCTGCCCCTGGTTTCCGGAGATCGCAGCCTACTGCCGTGCCCACCCCGAAAAAGACTTCGGACTGCACCTGACCCTGACAAGCGAGTGGCAGCACTACCGCTGGCGCCCGCTGACCTCCGCCAAAGAAGCTCCTGGTCTGCTCGATAAAGAGGGCTTTATTCATCGCAGCGAAACGGACACGGCCCGCTCCGCCAAGCCCGCTGAGGTGGAGAAAGAGATTCGGGCACAGATCGCGCGTGCCCGAGAGTTCGGAATCAAGCCCACGCACATAGACTCGCACATGGGGACACTCTTTGCCGGGATTTTCTACCCTGTCTACACGAAAGTGGGCCAGGAGACGGGCCTCATGCCCATGGTGCTCTACCCAACCCCGGAGCGTATCGCGCAGGCAAAGACGGAGTTTGGCTTCGATGCTCTGGCCTCTCACCAGCAGCTTAAGAAGCAGAATTTTGTCTTCCTGGACTACCTCAAAGAGGGGGCCGAAGGCAAAACTCTAGAGACCCGTCGCAAGCACTACTACGATTCCTTTCGTGCCCTGAAGCCCGGCGTCACTGAGTTTATTGTTCACCTGAGCCTCGATGATGCGGAGATTCGCAATATCACCGGCAACTGGGAAGCGCGCTGGAACGAGTATCAGATCATGACCGATCCGCGTACCCGTGTACTCCTCAACGAGCTGGGCATCAAGCTAATCGGCTACCGTGAGCTGAGCCGCCTCGCCTTCAAACCCGAGTAAGCCAGAAATTTAGGGGCGCATTTTTTCGCCGATATAATAGAGCTTGCCATGGCACTATTCGGAAAAAAGAAATCTCTCCCTTCAGATGGTCAGATGGAGCTCATCGAGCACCTGGCCGAGCTGCGCAACCGGATCTTCCGCGCGGTGCTCTATCTTGTCGTGGGAATGACGCTCACGTACAACTTCTTCAAGCCTCTCTACAACCTATTGAACGAGCCACTTCAGAGAGCACTTGGGCAGCACCATGTGATTGGTGTCATTAAGCTCGACTCAGTGCAGGATGCGTTTTTCCTCAAGCTCCAAGTGAGTTTTTTTGCGGGGCTCGCAATCACTCTGCCGCTACTTGTGATGGAACTCTGGGGGTTTATCCGTCCCGCCCTTACCGATAAAGAGCGTGAGCCTGTTAAATTTCTTGCTCCCTTCTCTGTTTTACTGTTTCTCGCCGGAATTGGAACGGGATATGCTGTTCTTCCACTAGCCTTTGACTGGATGGTTGGCTATATCAGTGAGATTCCAGATGCAGAGCTACTTCAAGATGCCGCAAAATATATATTGCTGGCAGTTAAGATTATATTAGCTTTTGGAATTGCTTTCCAGCTTCCTGTTATTCTTCTCTTTCTGGCGCGAGTTGGGATTCTGACATCGAAGATCATGACCACCTACTGGCGGCACGCGGTGGTGCTTATCGCGGCGCTTGCGGCGATCTTTGTGCCCTCCAACGACCCGGTTACCATGCTCATGATGGCCTTCCCGATGGCGGGGCTCTATCTGCTCTCGATCAGCCTCGTCAAAGCCTTTGAGCCCAAAGAGGATGGTTCTAAGGCAAAGCCACTGGGGACAATGATCCTGGTGTCGCTTGCTCCCGCCATCATGCTGAGCGGCGTGAGCTACTGGATCATGCGCCAGCGTGCGGTGCCGATGCCCGCCAAGCCTGGCATCGTGGCTGCCACTCCTACTCCGATTGCCACCCCTAACCCTGCCGCTGCACAGACCACTGAGACGCGCTTGACGGCGCTGGAGGAGAAAGTGGAGAAGCAAGCCGAGGAACTCAAGGCGCTTCGTCTGGCGCTGGAGCAGAAGAATTCCTCGCCGTCGCCTGCACCTCAGCCTACGCCGGAGCCGACTCCTAACCCCGTTACCCCGAACATGCCGCAGGACGGGCGTTGATGGAGCTGCGCAACGTCCGAATCGTGACGCCGGGCCGCGTGATTGAGAACGGCTGCTTGAGAGTTGCCGAGGGGCGAATAGCAGAAATTACCGAGGCCAGCGGCACACCATCGGGCTTGACGGTCTTGCCGGGCTTCATTGACCTGCACATTCACGGCGGGGGCGGCGCGGACACCATGAACGCCACCCCCGAAGCGCTGGCGACGATCTGTCGCACGCACGCGGCGCATGGCACGACGCGCTTGCTGGCGACCACGATCACGCAGAGCCGGGAAGCGATCACAGCGGCACTCGCGAACGCCGCAGCTTCCACAGAACCCCTACTGGGTGGCATTCATCTCGAAGGCCCGTATATTAGCCCAGGCAAGCCTGGCGCACAGCCAAAAGAGTTCGTGCGAAGCTACGACGTGGAGGAGTTCGCGGGCTGGCTAACGGCGGCGCAGGGCAAGCTGCGTCAGATCACCCTCGCGCCGGAGCAGCCCGGCGGCGACGCGCTCATGGCCGCTTGTAACGCTGAAGGGATTGTCATCTCGCTGGGCCACACCGACATCACGGCCGCGCAAACGAAAAGCGCGCTCGATGCGGGGGCGCGGCAGGCGACCCATCTCTTCAACGCCATGAATGGGATTCACCACCGCAACCCTGGCCCCGTTCCTGTTTTTCTGACCGACCCACGTGCCCGCGTGGAAGTGATTGCCGATGGGCACCATGTCGCGCCGGAAGTCATTGCAATGGTCTACGCCGCCGTCGGTTCGGAGCGTTTCATCGCCATCACCGACGCGATGGAGGGCGCGGGCAAGGGCGATGGGATCTATGGCTTGGGGGGGCATGAAGTCACCGTCACCAATGGAAAAGCCACGCTCGCCGACGGCACGCTCGCCGGTTCGCTACTTTTGATGGATCAGGCCGCCCGAAACCTGCGCACTTGGTGCAATCTGGGCTGGCTAGAGCTGGCCTGTGTCACATCTACCAACGCCGCCGACCAGCAGGGCTGGCTCGACACGGGCCGCCTCACCGAAGGCTCCCTCGCGGATATTGTCGTCGTGGATGATGATCTCAACGTCCAGGCGACGTATGTGGGCGGAATGCTGGTGTTCGAGGGAACAAGTTCCTCTCGCTGAGGGCTAACGCCGGTGACCCTCCGGGTCAGGAAACGCATTCATACACCCATTCCCTCGGCATCAAACCGACGTCGAACCCTGAAAATGGTACGGAAAACGATAGAATACCCTATGATCCTGACCATATTGTTCCCTCGCCGGGCGGGGGTTAGGGGGTAGATTGCTCCCCGGCCCAAAATCCCGTGCCCTCGCCGCTACCCTGCGCCGCTTTGAGTCTCCCAATGTGACTTTTCTCGCCGACGATGGGAGCTTTCCGATCTTCTGGGAGGAGGCCCATGGCTGCACGGTGATGGATGCCGACGGCCAAGAGTATCTGGATCTCACGGCGGCGTTTGGTGTGGCGAGCATCGGGCACACGAACCCGGCGGTGGCGGCGGCGATTGCGGCGCAGGCGCAGAAGCTCATTCATGGGATGGGCGATGTGCATCCGAGCCGCGTGAAAGTCGAGCTGGCACAGAAGCTGAGCGAAATGACCCCAGGAGATTTGGGTGGCGCACTCTTTGGCACCTCGGGTGGGGATGCCGTCGAGGCAGCGCTGAAGACGGCGCGAGTCTTTACGGGCAAGCCGGGGGTAGTTGCGTTCACCGGCGGCTACCACGGGCTGAATCTTGGAGCGCTGGCCGTGACGCACCGCGCGGACTTTCGCACACCGTTCGCTGGGCAGATCGCGCCTTTTGCCGTGCATAAACCCTACGGCGAGCCGCTGGAGAGTTTACCCGAGAGCGTGGGGGCAGTTCTGGTGGAGGCGATTCAGGGGCGCGGCGGGATCGTCGTGCCGCCGCCGGGCTGGCTGGAGTCGCTGAAGGCGCTCTGCGAGAAAAGCGGGGCACTGCTGATTCTGGATGAGATCTTCACCGGCTGGGGGCGCACAGGCGACTGGTTCGCCTGCGAACACGAGGGCGTGACTCCCGATATTTTGTGTGTCGGCAAGGCGCTGGGCGGGGGGCTTCCGATCTCCGCGTGTCTCGCACGGCCCGAAGTGATGGCGGCGTGGGGCGTCTCAACGGGGGAGGCCTTGCACACGTCCACTTTTTTGGGAAACCCACTGTGCTGCGCCGCTGCACTGGCCGCCCTGAGTGAGCTGGAGCGCCTCGACGCGCCACAGCTCGCCCGTGAGCGGGGAGCGTTCTTTTTGGAGCAACTAGAGCGGCTGCAAGCGCGATTCCCCACGAGGATTCTCTCGGTGCGGGGGCGAGGGCTGATGCTGGGAATCCAGCTTGCGGACGCGTTTGCCGGGGAGCTGATGGTGAAGCTACTTCACCGAGGCGTGATTGTGCTACCCGCGGGCGACGGTGATATTCTAGAGTTCACCCCGCCCCTGGTGATCTCCGAAGAGGAAATCCAGTGGGCTGTTCAGGAGCTGGTGGCAGTAATGGCCGTTGCGCCCTCGGGAAGCTGAGTCTCGGGGGGGAATCCGACAAAGATCGGTTCCGGGTGCAGGATGATGTCCCAGTGCTGGTGGACATGTTCCTGCACCCTTTTTGCTGCCTCCACCACATCGGCGGCTGTTCCTGTGCCCTGATTAACGAGTGCTAAAATATGCTTGCTCGACAGCCCGATGCCGCCTGCTAGTGTCTGGCCACGGCTCAGGCCGGAGCGCTCGATAAGCCATGCCGCCGGGACTTTTACGCTGCCATCGGGCTGGGAAAAGCATGGGGCATCTGCGGGAGCTTTTGTGGCATCGAGAATCGGATTCTTGAAAAACGAGCCCGCGCTACGGCTATCGGGGTCGGCGGCGTCAACGACCATGCCTTTTTTTGCCCGAATCTGCCGCACGCCTGCCGCGACTTCTGTCAGGCTGGGGGAGGTCCTTCCCTGCACGCCGAAGTGTTGGGTGAGATCGCGGTAGGTAAGGAGAGGGGGGGCGTTTTCTTTTAGTGAAAAAGTGACTTCGAGGATTAGCCAGCAGCCCAGCTCATCGGTGTTGAAGCGGCTCTGACGGTAGCCAAAACGGCACTCGTCGCGGGAGAAAGTGCGCACCTCAAGGCTCTGGCGGTTCAATGCCAGCACGGAGACAATCGTCTCCGAGACTTCCTGGCCGTAGGCTCCAACATTCTGAATGGGAGTTGCGCCGATGGTTCCGGGAATTCCCGCAAGGCATTCGATTCCCGCTAAGTTCTGGGCAACGCAGCGATCTACAAAAGTGTTCCAGTCTATCCCTGCCCCGGCTGTCAGGCCGCTCTGGGTCGTGAGTCTAGGATGAAGCACAAGTCCTGGCCAGCCGGAGTCGGCAATAACTAGGTTGCTACCGCCACCGAGAATGAAGACTGGGAGGTGCTGGCTCCGTGCCTGCAGGAGTGCGCCCTGAACCTCAGAGACGGTGGTCGGGGCGCAGAAGAAACGCGCAGGGCCACCGATGCCTAGGGTCGTCTGTGGAGCAAGAGGGATTCTTTCCGAAAACACAAGAGTTAGTGTATCGCATGCCGAGAGCTGGGTGTACCTGGCACAAAGAAAAGAGCGCCTCGGGGACGCAGAAGGTTTTACTCTCTGCACGTCCTCGGGGCGCTCTGTCTTCAGGAGATAGGCATTAAAATGCCCACCCTAGGATAGGATTACCAGCGTCCGCCGCCACCGCCGCCGCCGTAGTCACCGCCGCCGCCGGAGCGTCCGCCGCCGCCGGAGCGTCCACCGCCGCCGGAGCGTCCACCGTCGCCGGAGCGTCCACCGCCACCGCCGAAGTCACCGCCGCCGCCGGAGCGTCCACCGCCGCCGCCGCAGTAGCCGCCACCGCCGCCGCCGCTGTAGCCGCCACCACCGCCGCCGCTGTAGCCGCCACCACCGCCGCCGCTGTAGCCGCCGCCGCCGGAGCGTCCACCGCCACCGCCGCCGGAGCGTCCACCGCCGCCGCCTTCTTCACGAGGACGTGCCTCGTTGACGGTTAGGGAGCGTCCCCCGTAGCTGGAGCCATTGAGGGCCGCAATTGCCTGCTGCGCCTCATCGCTGCTTCCCATCTCGACGAAGCCGAAACCACGGGACTGACCGGAAAACTTATCCGAGACCACCTGTGCATCGTCTACTCCGCCGTACTCACCAAAAATCCGAGTCAGCTCTTCTGACGTTACCGAAAAGGGCAAACCGCCCACATAGATTCGCATGGAATCTGCTCTCCAGACAGGAAGCGGCACTAGTGCTTCCTGGAACTTCATTGCCCCCACCAACGAACGATGCGCACCACTGACGCACCCAAGTGCTCGTTCAACCAACATCTAGAGCAGAATCCGCACTGAACCGAACGCTGTCCGCAGAAGTCGCTAAACCCATTAGCTGGAGGGAGGGCCTCCCCCATTGCACCGAAATAGAGTATATCCCATACACTGCGCAAATTGCAAATGACGAATATGACAGGGCGACGGTCAAGATAAGACAGTCGTGGTAAGATGAAGGGCATGTTTTCCCCCCGCTGTCAGGAGGCTTGCTAACTGTGGCCTCACACAAATCTGCTTCAATTCCCATTCCCGATGAAAATGTTGTCGTCCTAGACTTCGGGGCACAGTACACGCAGCTTATTGCCCGGCGTGTGCGCGAGTGTAAGGTCTACTGCGAGATCCTCCCCTGCGAGACACCACTGGCTGAGATTCAAAAACGCAAGCCCATTGGCATCATCTTCTCTGGTGGTCCCGCAAGCTGCTACGAGCCTGGTGCACCCGATGTTGACATGGGAATCTATGAGCTCGGAATCCCTATCTTAGGCATCTGCTACGGCATGCAGCTCATGAGCCGTCAGCTCGGGGGGAAAGTGCGCGCCGGGACACAGCGCGAGTACGGCAAGACAGCACTTGATGTCACCGATAACACCGATCTCTTTCTAGGGCTGAACCGTGAGTTGATCTGCTGGATGAGCCACGGAGACACAGTGGAAGCACCGCCGCCCGGCTTCAAGGTCACCGCGACCACCGCCTCAACTCCCGTGGCTGCGATGGCGGACACGGCTCGCAAGTTCTTCGCTGTCCAGTTTCACCCCGAGGTTGTTCATACCCCCTGGGGCACCGAGATCATTCGTAACTTCCTCTACCAGTTCTGTGGTGCTAAGGGCGAGTGGACGATGGCATCGTTTGTACGCGAGGCAACCGAGGCGATCCGGCAGCAAGTGGGCGATAAGCGCGTGGTCTGTGGGCTCTCCGGTGGCGTGGACTCCGTCGTGGCAGCAGCACTGGTGCACCGGGCGATTGGCGATCAGCTTACCTGTATCTTTGTGAACACAGGCATGATGCGCAAAGACGAAGGCACGCAGGTTCGTGAGAATTTTGCGCGCGCTTTCAAAATTAATCTGGTCTACGCGGATGAAAAATCACGATTTCTGGATAAGCTCAAGGGAGTGGTTGATCCTGAGCAGAAGCGCAAAATCATTGGCAACGAGTTTGTGGCGGTCTTTGATGAAGTCGCGCAGACTATTGACGGCGCGGAGTTCTTAGCCCAGGGGACGCTCTACCCCGACGTGATCGAGTCGGGCAGTGGCAAGGCGCACACGATAAAGACCCACCACAATGTCGGGGGACTTCCCGAGTACATGAAGCTGAAGCTCGTCGAGCCACTGCGCTATTTGTTTAAAGACGAAGTACGCAAAGTGGGCGAGGAGCTGGGCGTCCCTACCGAGATGGTCTGGCGGCAGCCCTTTCCCGGTCCCGGTCTTGGGATTCGGGTCTTAGGCGAGGTGACTCGTGAGAAGATTGATATCCTGCGTGAGGCCGATGCTATCGTGGTGGAGGAGATCAAAAAAGCGGGTCTGTACCGCCGTATCTGGCAGAGCTTCGCGGTGCTCCCCGACACCAAGTCCGTGGGGGTGATGGGCGATAAACGCACTTACGAGTACCCCATTGTCCTGCGTGCCGTCACCAGTGAAGACGCCATGACCGCAGACTGGGCACGCTTGCCCTACGAGCTGCTAGAGAAAATCTCCAGTCGCATTGTCGGCGAAGTGGAGGGCGTCAACCGCGTCGTCTACGATATCACCAGCAAGCCCCCTGGAACCATTGAGTGGGAGTAAGTCGAGAGTAAGCTATGGCGTACAGTAACTACAGCCTCAAGCGCGTCGTTCAGCAGTTTGGTCTGTCTCTGTCTGAACAGCGTGGGGCGTTTAATGCGGTTGCTCCCTGCACCCTCCCCGAATCTCTTCTTATACGACTGGCAGAAAAAGTCCCGCTGGCCGTTGCGATTAATACCGAGAAGGCTCGCTCCGAGCTGATTGTCGCAGAGATGCTCTTTGAACTGCGGCAGCACTTCCATCAGCGTATCAGCTTTTTCTCTGGGGTCGAGTTCGATGTGGATCGTGAGGCTGGGCTGACGGGCTTTTGTGATTTTTTGGTCAGCCTCTCTCCCCAGCAGCTTTTTGTTACTGCCCCGGTAATTGCCATCGTCGAGGCCAAGAACGACAATCTCCCTGCCGCGTTTGGTCAGTGCCTTGCCGAGATGGTAGGAGCCCAGCGCTTCAACCAGAACGAAGGGAACACTATCGAGTCACTCTACGGAGTGGTCACATCCGGTGTGGATTGGATGTTCTTGCGCCTTCAGGGAACCACGGTTACTATTGATCTGGGTGAGTACGGTATCGACCAGCCCGAGCGTGTCTTTGGCATTCTCGTCGGCATGATCGAACAGCGAGTTTAAAAGAAGTTCGTCGTGCTCTTGAGCGTCACGATAACATCGTGATTGATATCTGATTAGAGGTCATCAGCAAGTAGGATGAGTGCTCCAAAGGTCGGGATCGTAACTGTCAGCTACAATGGTGTCGCGGATACGGTTGAGTGTCTTCAGTCGCTGCGTGCGCTAACCTACCCCAACTACTTTACGGTGCTGGTGGACAACGCTAGCCGTGATAGCACCGCCGAGATTGTTAGAGCACAGTTCCCCGACGTTACCGTGATTGTAAACCCGCAGAATACGGGCTTTACGGGTGGCAATCAGACGGGAGTGCGTGTGGCAATTCAGCGCGGTGCCGACTTTCTTTTTCTTCTGAATCCCGATACGACTGTCGCGCCCGACTTGCTGGAGCGCCTTCTTGAGACCTGGGTGCAGCACCCCAATCTCGGAGCGCTTGGGCCATTGATGCTATGCTCAGATGCTCCGGACACGGTCTGGTCCGCGGGGGGATTCGTCAATGCGCGTGGTCAAGTAACGCACCTGCTTCAGGGGGAACCCGCTTCCGATAAACAAGCCTATGAGCCCTGTGAGTTTGTCTCTGGGTGTGGCTTGCTGCTCTCACGAAGCGTTTTTGAGCATGTTGGCTTTTTTGACGAGCGCTTCTTTCTTTATTTTGAGGAAGCGGATCTCTGTACACGCATCCGCGCGGCGGGCTATGAGGTCGGAACGGCCTTTGGGGCGCGGCTCTGGCACAAAGTCAGCCGCTCTACGGGGCGCGACTCGCCGCTGACGCTCTACTACATGCGGCGCAACCAGCTTCTGTATTTGCAAAAACATGGCACGTCTCTTGGCTTACTCGCCGCCTTCGCGGACTCTCTGCGCCTGCTAGTGGTCTGGACTCTCCAGCGCAACCCGAAACGGGCGATACTCTTGCGAGCACTCCATGATTTCACGTGGAAGCGCTTCGGGCGCGCCGACGGGATATAATTGAGCGCTCAGCGGTACTCATCAGGGAAGGGCTGACCAGACTTGCAGAAGTCCTCGGGGTCGGGCTGACCGTCGAGCCACAGCTGTTGTGTGCAGGTCGTTTGGAGCTTGAGCTTGGCGGCGTGACCGTCCACAAACACAAAGTTACAGCCCCCGTTATGGCTTTGGAGTCCCCCTTTGCGGGTGTTGTTATCCGGTGCCCAGCTAATGGCCCAGTTGCCCAGATCGGAATATTCCAGGCGCGATTCGAGGTGCAGAATCAGCTTCGTCGGCTCGTGGATCTCGGCGAGTCTGCGAGGACGAAACTGCCACTCGCCTTCTTTGCAGAGCGCTTTCTCATGAAAGTAGGAACCGTTGTAGGCATACGAAATCGGGAGCTTCTCGGCGGCAGGCCAGCCGGTGTTGGACTCATCGCCGGGCTTGCTCGCGTAGCCATTAGAGGGACACAGAAAGATTCCACGGTTCTTGACATAGGGCAGCAAGACGCGTTTCCAGGTATTTCGGCTTCCCTCTAGCCCGGAGAAGTCCATCGCGGTGTTATTGCAGGGCTTGGGGACGTGTGTTTCGTCGGTGAGCCTATTCATGGCGAAGCTCTCGTCGTAGTCCTGTGCGTACATCAGGCTCGCCATGCCAAGCTGCTTGAGGTTGGAGAGACAGGCGGTTGCCCGACCGTTTTCTTGGGCGCGGCTAAAAACAGGAAAGATAATGGCGGCCAGCAAGGCAATAATCCCGATCACAACGAGCAGTTCAATCAGCGTAAAAGAGCATCGTTTCATTTTGCTTAGTTATCCAGTCCGCCGGATTTCTCCAGCCATGCCCAGAGGAGGCGCTCCGGGTCGCGTGTGTCTTTGTGTGTGTAGGCGGCGAGCTTGTCAAGGCCGCTTGTGTAGTCCGCGCCCCGTCGCAAGAGTATCAGCCCTTGCCCGACAGTCTCCACGCCATAAGACGGACTTTTAAGTAGGATCGTTGCGCCCTCGGTACAGGCATTGAATGAGAGAGGGAAACGTGCTGCGTTCGGATTGAGAGCCACATACTCGACGGGCGCACGTTTCACGTTTTCAGCAAACTCGGGCTTCAGGCTTGCCGTGTCCATTGCCGCGATCTCAACAAGCGCTTGTCGCGTTCCGCCGTAGACATTCCTCTGAAATGGATTGGGGAAGTGGTAGATCGTCTTGCGCCGACTCACTTGTGCCCCGAGCGACATCTGCGCTGAGACTGAGGCATTTGGTGGGATGCTTGCTAGCAAGCGGCGCGTCTCCTCAGCATTAGTGCTTGTACGACGTGAGTAAAGCCTCTCGGTGTCTTGGGAGAACGGCCCCCAGAGTAGAGTTCCCCCGACAGACCAGATAGCAAGGTTGGCAAGGATCGCCGCCCGCCCGAAGCCACCGAGACGTGGGCTGATGCGTGCGTAGCCGATCACAGCAGCAGCAAGAACAAAGGGAGTCAGCAGAGCGGTGTACTGCTCCTCAATATCGTTCATTCCTGAGCGATTGGAGAGCAAGTTGGCGCCGATAGTGGGTAACGCGACAAGCAAGACTTCAGGCGCGGCAAGCGCCAGAAAGAGAACGGGCACGAGGAGCTTGAGATAGTAAAACCAGTTGCCCCAGCTAATGCGCCAGAGCAGGTTTGTCGCAGCGCCAAAGCTCAGCTTGCCCCAGTGCTCGTAGAGATAAGGATAGGGCGACGGAGCTTGATTGAAGTGCCGCACAATGCTCATGGCAATAATCAGGCTCACAATACCAAATAAAATCGTTTGTAATCCGAGGCGTTTTTTGCGTTGTGTGAGTGCATACAGCCCCAGGAAAACCACTGTCATTCCTATGGTTTCTTTGGTGAGACAAGCAAGCACAAGACAGGCAAAGTAGGAGCGGGAGTTGTTTTGGTGCAGGTAGTAAAATGCGGCAAGCAGAAGAGGTGTCGCAAATGTATCCGGGTGAAATTCACGAGTATTGCTCCACTGCATCGCGGGATAGCAGAGATAGGTGCAGGCAAAGAGTAGAGCGACTGGCATAGCAAGTTTCCTTGCACGAGCCAATCCATAGACCGGAAATGCTCCCAATGCCAGCGCGATTGTCTGAGCGAGAAGCAGTGTTTTGGGCGTGGCGGCAATCCAGTAGAGTGGGGCGAAAAGATAGAGAATGATGCTGAAGTGATCCGCCAGAATGTGCAGGCCGCGCACCGTTACAAACGGGGTTGCGCCTCGGGAAATCAGCCAGACCGCCTGGTCAAAGATCGCCAGATCGAAGTTCATGTAGGCGCAACGATCAAAAAGCGAGAACGTGAGCCGGGTAAAAATGATGCAGTAGAGCAGAATGGCAAGAAGCAGTCCGACCTCGGAGCCAAGTTTCCTACCCCCTGACCCCCGCTCGGCGGGGGAAAAGCTCGGATTTTCTGGCTCTGAGCCGGGAGTATCAGGCTTTTTGCTTTGCCGTTTATGCTCGGAGCCAAAAATATTGGTTGCTTTTTGCATAGTTTTTCCGGCTCCGAGGTTCAGCGTTGTGGCTTTCTGCCCAAAACTTCCGGCTTCGAGCCGGGAAGTTCAAGCGAAAAGCTGGAAAATCACGGCGTGGTGCCTGGCGCGTCCGGCTTTCTGGTCTTGCGAGCAAAGCGCTGGCTTAGCTCATCGAGCAGCGCATCGAAGCCCTCGCCTCTCCCGTTGATCTGTGCGTTCTGGTAGACAATCAGCGCCGCCACATAGGCTTCGCTTCCCACCAGCATCGTCGTGTCGTCTACTTTCTCCGTGAGGCGCATCAGCCTCGCACGAATAGGTGCAAGCGCAGCAAACAGCGACGCATCGCTCTGGAACTCGGGCAGGTCAAAGTTGCGTGGCAGAAACGAGTCGTCTTGCCGCGCCAGCACATCGGCATGGTGAACAAAGCCCTCACTCTTCGTGCCCATCTTGGGCAAGTCGCGCCGCTCGGCAGGCATCAGGTCTTCCAGAAAGGGCAGCTTCGACTCAATCAAGTCAATGGCCGCTAAAATAGCATCGCGGTCGGTGTCGGAAAGGGAAGCATCAATACGATTGGTTGGCACTTGAGATCAGTCTCCTCATCGGGCGTCAGTTGTTTTTGGTGCAGCTTTCTGCGCCGCCACAGAGGGAATTGTACCGTCTTTGGGCTTGGAAATCACTAAAATTACCCCATCCCAACGTGCCATGAGATCACCATCGCTCCATCGTTCAATGCGCGGCGGCCCCTCATACCCCGTTTCAGCAATATGAATCGTCTGAGAGTCATATCCCACAAGACCAACAAAATGATGACCATCAATGTGTAAGATGCCCAAATATTGATTCTTACGTAAATCTTCTGTATCTATTCTTAGCATAAATGAATTGATCTTCATATCTGAACATAAACGTCGCAGTTCATAATATGTAGTATTGCCATCTTCGGAAAATCTCATATCAGAAAAACTTTTATAATTAATATTTACATTATAGCTATTTAAAACAGCAACCAAGCTTCTTATTCCACATCCACCATTTGAATATCGATCATCACCTGTGAGATACATCGAAGCAATAGCGATGATTAGGATTATTAAAATCATAGATATTAAAGTTTTTTTCGATAATTCCATTGAAATATTTTTGAAAAACCTAATAAAATTAGTGTGGAAATACTTGTTATGAATATAATGCCAAGGATGTTTTTCTTTTTCTTTTGTTCAAGAGAATCATTAACAGGTATTTTTTCACCATGACTACCAATTCTGTAAATCTGATTATTCTCTTGATCATACAAACGCCCTCCAGTCTTTAAGTTTACTATGAAAGATGAATCATCGATCAAATTTGATAAGTTTTTATATTCAATAAATGTCTCACTGATAATTCTATTGTTTAACGTTAATTTTGTTTCGATTTTATTAGGCATAAAAGTCCCATTAAAATCTATAATAGATAAAACTTGATATTTTTGAGAATATTCTGACTTTGAAAAATATTTTTCAATGCAAACATAATCTTTTTCAATTGCGAAAGTGAATTCTGCATAAGTATTAGCAATATTGCCTTTTAAAGTGACTATTTTTCCAATGTTTGGCTTTGTTTCTGTGGATTTTATTGCAAAATTGTTTTTTTCTAATATGTCAGAAATGTAATTACTTGATATGAATAATGTTTGTAATCGTGGACTGTATATGCTGTCTATATCACGGTTTATTTGAACAGAAGAATCAGCATGCTCTACTTTACCGTCTATATCTTGTGCTTTACCATTTTCTGAAATAGTTGTCGTTGGTTGACCAAATTGTTTATAACGAATTTTACCATTTTTATAACTATAGGTGAATAATATTTCTTTTTCTTCATTTAAGAATAACTTGTTGGTATTTGGCGATAGCTTAGTGAATGCTTCTTTTTGAGCTTGTAGTGTTTCCTTGGATAGTTTTTCAAGTATGCGAATGTCACAAGAAATGCTATTGAACTTTGAGTTGTGATTTTTGATACCTTCTATAGTCCGATTTATGTCTTCTGCTTTTGAAGATGATGAGATGCTGAAGCTAATAATGAGTAATATTATTGTATTATATTTCATGAATGTATTTTCCTATTGGTAAATTTAACCTGGAGCTAATTTTAGCTCCAGGTTAATTAGAAACGGATTTAAGGATTCCATACACAGTAGTTTACATCTTCGTAGGTAAGTACATCTCCACGAGGGCTACTACATTTCGGATCTGGATTGGCAAATATATCGAAAGGATGCTTGTATTTTGTCCAGCATCGCGCAGGAGTTTGTGAGGTACTGCAATGATGTACACCTTGAGGAACTCCATTGTCTTGCCAACACGTTGGCCGGGCATTATAAACCGTCTCTACATAGTAATCAGTCGGTGTAAATCCCGTACTTACATAAATACATATTTCCTCTGCTTCTCCCTTTTTGCATTTTTCACCAATGCAAGAATAGCCAGAACCTATGAGATTTAGTACGTTTTTTGGCTTATTTTCTATTTTTGATTCTGATATACGACCTTGTACGGTCATACTTGTTGATACAATTGCTCCCATAGATGCTGAGATTAATAGTATTGATCTGAATGTTGCCATTTTATTTTCTTTCTTGTGGATGCGTGTCGCTAGGGCAGTCAACCCTTTTAAGGACATAGGCTAATATCACCAATAGGCCGAAATTTAGGATAAGTGATTGTAGTGGTGTCATGGTGAACAGAGCACCAAAACAATGACATGGGATGGGGATATGCTGTAGCCCTCGCCAGAACGAGTACCCGATGAAAACGCTTACCATCGCGGCGAGAAGCTGAAGCGAGGATTTACGTAGCGTCGGAATAAACAGTCCCAGAGTCAGGACGACCTCCAGAGTGACAATCAGCACGGCTCCAAACCGTGTCCAGCCTTGGGGAACCAGAAGCGAGGCGACCAAGGTTGACTCAAAGTCGTTGAAACCCTGAATCTTCGCTGCTGCCGCTGTTCCAAACACGATTGCAAGAACAATGCATCCGAGGAGTACACTATCAATTCGCCATCGTCTTTGAGAGTTGTTCCGGTTTACCACCATTGCTAACCTCCTACTGAACACAGACACTTTACAGGCAATTACAACCGTTGGGTATCCTAAAAATTAGGATAGTTTTGACGTTATTTAGTGTTTCTTTTACCCCCACCCCCCCTATGTCTGGCAATTTACTAAGAACTCGGCCTTCTTTTGCCACCCGAACGGCCTCATAGCGATCTGTCACACCCAACGCTAGCTTGATGTGTTTCCAGTACGTATCCACCGTCTTGTTGCTCAGGCACAGCGCCTGTGCCAGAGGGCGCGTCTGCGTCGTGCCTAGCTCCACACTATGCTCCAACAGCCCTCTCAGGCTGGGAATCAGTCCGCAATCTTCTTTGTCCGTCTCCGTCATGCTTGCTCTCCTAATATGATCTTCTACAGCGAGCGTACATCAAGCAGTTTACAGGAATCTTACAGAAATATGGGGGAGAAAAAAACTGAGATTACAAGTGGCACTCAGTCGAGATGGCAAGTGAGCTGAATGACCACAGGGGTATAATTGGGTGTGCCCCGGCTACATATTTTCCATACCAACGACTTTCACGGCAAGCTCACCGAGGAGAAAGCGGCGCTGCTTAAGACTGAGCTTGCGCGGCTCTCGGCAGGCGAGCCGTACTTGCTTCTCGATGCGGGCGATGCGATCTCAGCGGGCAATCTGGGTTTTCATCCCCTCGGGGAGCCCATTCTCGCACGGATGAGCGCACTCGGCTACGACGCGATGACGATGGGCAATCGCGAGACGCACCCGAGCCTCTCTCTTGTCCGTACAAAGCTCAGTAAGGCAAGTTTCCCTATTCTGTGTGGCAATGGGTACGCTAAAAGCCCCAAGGGGAACGTCCCGTTTGTCCCTTCCGTATTGCTAGAACGCGGCGGCAAGACTATCGCAATTTTTGGAGTAACCGTGCCCATGGTGACGCCACAGAAAGTGGATGCCGCGCTCTGGGACAATTTTTTTGCAGTACCTATTGAGGCCGCCAAGCGCCTCGCCGCTGAGCTTCGGCCTCAGTGTGATCTTCTTATCGCACTTACCCATATTGGGATCGCGCAGGACCGGAAGCTTGCCGAGGCAGTACCGGAGCTGGATCTGCTGATCGGTGGTCACACGCATGTGGTACTGGAGCAGCCTGAAATTATGAATGGGGTGCCGATTGTTCAGGCGGGGAGCCATGCGCGCCACTTTGGTCATGTTATCTTTGAAGACGGAAACGTCACAGGAGCTTTGCATTCTTTATGAGCCGACGCTTTGTCGAAACGACGCTGACTTGCTGTGTTTGTGGAACCCGTGCCGCAACGGCGTGGCGACGCGCGGGGGATCA